>JBOFLS010000130.1:0-6942 GCA_051657985.1 Sphingorhabdus sp.
TTCAAACCCGCTCTGGATGCGGAATACCAAGCCCGTGTAGTCAAGCAAAACGCCGAGACCGCAGCGCTGGAGGCCGATGACGGCCTTCCCGGAGACACGCCCGAGGAAATCGCCGCACAGGCAGCCCTTGCCGCAGCAACCGCAGCGCATGCGACAACGGTTACCGACCTAGAGGCGGCGCGCGTCGTTCGTGATGCCGCACTTGTCCCCTTCGGCCTTGCGATGGACGGCGACAATGTCAGCCTGCCCAATGTCGCCCCTGATGGGGGCTTATCCGCCTCGTTCAACAGCTGGTTCACCTTGTTCGGGCAGTTCTTCGATCATGGCCTCGATCTGGTCAACAAAGGCGGCAGCGGTACGGTGTTCATACCGCTGCAACCCGATGACCCACTGTATGTCGAGGGAAGCCACACCAATTTCATGGTGTTGACCCGCGCCACGGTATCCGCGGGAGCCGACGGCGTGATGGGAACCGCCGACGATGTCGGTCCGGTCAACACAACGACCTCTTATGTCGATCAGAACCAGACCTACGCCTCGCACGCTTCGCATCAGGTCTTCCTGCGCCAATATGCTCTGAATGCGGCCGGACAGCCCGTAGCGACGGGTAAGCTGCTTGAAGGTGCTGGCGGTGCCCCTGGCGGCATGGGCACCTGGGGCGAGCTC
This sequence comes from Sphingorhabdus sp., assembly GCA_051657985.1. Classification (GTDB taxonomy): domain Bacteria; phylum Pseudomonadota; class Alphaproteobacteria; order Sphingomonadales; family Sphingomonadaceae; genus Sphingorhabdus_B. The sequence goes on from JBOFLS010000130.1 coordinate 667, forward strand.
AAGGCACAGGCACTGATGCTCGGCATATTGCTCACCGACCAGGATGTGGGCAAGGTTCCGCTGTTGCGCACCGATCCCTACGGCAATTTCATTCCCAACGAGGCAGGCTATGCGCAGGTCATCGTTGGAGTCGGTGCCGACGGCATCCCCAATACGGAGGACGATGACGTAATTTCGGGAACGCCCGATGCTCCGGTAAGCTTGGCAACGGCGATCCGTACCAACAGCGCCTTTCTTGCCGATATCGCCCATAGCGCTGTCCCCAACGGCATCGAAGATGGCGACATCACCGTCGGCTTGCTGAACCCTGGCAATAATCCTTTGGTTTATGACGATGAATTGCTCGATGCGCATTTCGTCGCAGGCGATGGCCGGGTAAATGAAAATATCGGCCTGACCGCAGTGCACCATATATTCCATGCCGAACATAACCGGCTGGTCGAACACACCAAGGAAGTTACACTTGCCGATGCCGCGCAAATGCTTGCAGATGGTGCCACCCAGGAAGAAGCAGTGGCGTTCCTCAATGAATGGCTTGTCGACGATGTGACAACGGTTCCTGTCGGGCCGGCGGAGATCGCAGCTCTGGTATGGGATGGCGAACGTCTGTTCCAGGCCGCCAAATTCGGCACCGAAATGCAATACCAGCATCTCGTGTTCGAAGAGTTTGCGCGCAAGATTCAGCCACAGATCGATTTCTTCATCGTACCCGACGGGTTCGACACGACGATCAATCCTGATATCGTCGCCGAATTCGCGCATGTCGTTTACCGCTTCGGGCACTCGATGCTCAACGAGTCGATAGATCGCTTCGATCCGACCTTCAACAGCCGGGACATCAGCCTGATCGACGGTTTCCTGAACCCGATTGCGTTTGACGGAGGTCAGACGATCAGCGATGGTCTGGCAGCGGGTGACATCGTCCGCGGGATGACGCGGCAGGTCGGCAACGAGATCGATGAGTTCGTGACCGGCGCGCTGCGCAACAATTTGCTTGGTCTGCCGCTCGATCTGGCGACGATCAACCTTGCCCGCGGTCGCGATACCGGCGTGCCTTCGCTTAACGAGGCACGCGCGCAATTTTACGAAGCGACAAATAGCGACGCCCGGCTGAAACCCTATGAAAGCTGGGTCGACTTTGCAGGCAATCTGAAAAACGAGGCATCGATCATCAACTTCATCGCTGCTTATGGTACCCACACGCTGATCACCAGTCAGACCACGGTAGAAGGCAAACGCGATGCCGCGCTTACCATTATCACCGGCACATCGGTGGGCGGGTTGGCCGTTCCGGAGGACGCAGTCGAATTCCTCAATGCAGAGGGAGCCTATGCCGGTGGAACGCTTGGCGGGCTGAACAATGTCGATCTGTGGATCGGTGGTCTGGCAGAGAAAATCCTGCCCTTTGGCGGAATGCTCGGCTCGACCTTCAACTTCGTCTTCGAAGTACAGATGGAACAGCTGCAGAATGGCGACCGCTTCTACTATCTGCAGCGGCTCGATGGTCAGCATCTCTTCGGTGAGCTTGAGGCCAATTCCTTCGCCAGCATCATCATGCGGCACACCGATGCAACCCATCTGCCATCGGACGTCTTCTCGGTTCCCGGCCTGTTCCTCGAAGTGGATCGCACTAAGCAGTTCAACGATCTCAATGGTGACGGCACGCTTGAAAGTACCGATCCGACGGGTGGTGGCATCCTGAGCCAGGTGGTCATCCGCAACAATCCGGCGACGGTCGGCCCCGACACCAATTATCTGCGCTATACCGGCGACCAGCATGTCGTGCTCGGCGGCACCGAAGGTGCTGATATCCTCATCGCCAGTGAAGGCGACGACACGCTCCACGGCGATGGCGGCAACGATACGATGGAAGGCGGCGCGGGCAACGACATATTCAATGCAGGCGACGGCGACGACATCGTTCGCGATCTTGGCGGCGACGACAATTTCAAGCTTGGCGCGGGCAACGATGTCGTTAATACGGGGCCGGGGCTTGACCTGGTTCTAGCTGGAGCCGGCCAGGACTTCGTGGTTCTCGGTAGCGATGCCGGTTCAGAGGTATTTGGCGGTGAAGGCAATGACTTCATTCTGGGCAATATTACCGCCGAACGCATTCTCGGCAATGAGGGTGATGACTGGATCCAATATGGCACCTTCGATGGCGCGCCCGGCGACAATTTCGACGAAATATTCGCGCAGGATGGCGTCGAGGGGAATGACGTGTTCTTCGGCCTTGGAGGCTTCGACGAGTTCATCGGCGAAGGCGGCGACGACATCATGGTCGGTAGCCCGGGTCGCGGCAACATGGCGGGCATGTCCGGTTGGGACTGGGCGGTCTACAAGGACAGCACATTAGGCATCAATGCCAATCTGACCCGCGAAATCGTATTTGACGAAAATCCTGCGCCGCCGATCAACGGCACGCTCGATTCCTATCAATCGATTGAGGGGCTTTCCGGCTCACGGTTCGCCGATATCCTGACGGGTTCGAATGTCACCGCCGAAGAACGGCTTCCGTTCGATCAGGGCGGAACCGAAGGCTATACGGGCAGTGCCCTTGATGCAGATGGAATCGCAAGGATTGCGGGTCTTCAGGAGTTCCTCGGTGCGGGCGTTACCTCCTACAGCGCTGGGGAAATTATCCTTGGTGGCGATGGCAACGACCTGATCACCGGCCTTGCCGGGGACGATATCCTCGATGGCGACAGGTGGATGAACGTGCGCATCAGCGTGCGCGCCAACAGCGATGGTACCGGTGCCGAGATTGACAGCGCCAACAGCATGACCGAACTGGTGACAGAGATGTTCAACCGGACATACAATCCCGGCCAGCTCGTCATCCAGCGCGAAATCCTGACCGATACGACCAATGTCACCGGCGCGGGCCGCAATGTCGATACCGCTGTCTTCCGTGGAAACCGGCAGGAATACGACATTGAAGGCATAGTCAACACCACCGTGGCCGGGGCCAGCGCCATCACCTATAGCGGCTTTGCCGAGGATCTGAACGGCGACGGCTTCATCTCGGTCACCGACCGCGACACCGGTGACGGCGTTACCGTCTGGCAACTGGTCGGCGGCGTCGCGACGCAGGTCTTGCTGCCGACGCGCACGATCGGACTGCTGAACGCGATCGACGGACATGACCGCGTCAGCAATATGGAACAATTGCAGTTTGCTGATCAGACCCTGAAGCTGACAAGGGCAACACTCGATCTCAATGCGTTCAACGGCACGGTCATTGGCGACAATTTCGACACCGCGAACGCAGGGTGGATCGAAGCCAATGACGGGACCAACACCTTGGCCACCGGTCAGATCCAGATCGATGTAGGCAACTCGAACCAGTTGCGTTTCCTTGGGGGTACGACTGCGGGCGTGTTCGATGGTGCCCAGATCAGCCGCGCGTTCAATCTGTCCGGCGCAAGTTCCGCCGTATTGACGTTCGATTGGCAAGCCTTGGCCATCGATCCGGGCGAACAGGTAAGCGTGCAATTCGCAGCCGACGGCACGACCTTCACGACGCTTGGCACGATTACTGCCGCCAATAACGTCAATTCGACGGGATCGGCTAACTTTGCCCTTTCGGGAACCTTGGGGGCAAATTCCACAGTCCGGTTTGTCACGACCGGTATCGATGGCGCAACCGAAAGCTACCGTTTCGATAATCTCGCCATCACCATGCTGACTCCCGGGGGCACAGCCGGTAACAATTATAGCGCAAGCTTTACCGAAAACGGTACGCCGGTGGCGATTGCCTCGTTTGCAGGAATCACAAGCGCCGAAACATCCATTCTGTCGGCACAGATCGTGTTGACAGACTGGCAGACCGGGGACGTCCTCTCCATTGCGGGCGCGTTGCCAACAGGGATAGTCGCTGGTGCGGTGACCAATGTGGGTGGCGTGATGACGCTTAATCTAACCGGTTCGGCTTCGCTTTCGGCCTATCAGACCGCGATCGGACAGGTGCGCTATGCCAACACCACCGATGTCCCGGGCGATGATCTGCGGACGATTCAAGCGACGGTGAGCGATGCGAACGGGACAAGCCTTGCCGCAACGGCATCGATCGCTGTTATTCCAGTGAACGACGCACCGGTCGCGGTTGCCAATACAATCGTAACTAACAGTGCCGCCGCGATGGTCATTCCCGAATGGGCGTTTCTGGCAAATGACACCGATGTCGACAGTGTGGAACTCGATGTCAGCGATGTGTCAGCTGCAGTCGGTCTGACCGACCTGTCCCTCGCCACAAATCCCGGCTCGGTCACGCTGACCGACAGCGGAGCGGCAGGCGGATCGTTCGTTTACACTGCGAATGATGGCAATTTGCCAATAAACGGGACGTCCAATGCGACGGTGACGGTTACCAACCAGGCGATAACCAACGTTGCCGACAATTTCAACGGCAACAACCCTGCCCGCAGCGCAGCGAACAACAGTTCCGGTGCGACAGCCTGGGCGACAAGCTGGGTGGAAACCGATGATGATGCAAATATCCTAACCGGACAGATCCAGATCGACGGCGGGATCGGCAACGGCACCAATGATATGCGCTTCGTGAACGGTAATGGCGCGACGATAACGCGCGCTGTCAACCTTGCTGATGTAACCAACGCGACCATGACCTTCAATTTCGACAAGAACGGCATCGATGTGGGCGAGACGTTGCAGGTCCAGTTTGCGGCCGATGGTGTCAACTTCGTCACGCTTGAAACGATCACCAACACCAACGGCACGGTCGCAAACGGCAATGCTGCTGGCACATCGACCCTCTCGCTTGTGGGGGGCGGGGCCAATTCGGCGATCCGGTTTGTGGCATCGAACGTCAGCACTTTGGGCGAGGATTTCCGCATCGACAATCTCGCAATCAATTATGCGCTGGCCAATGCTAACATTGTTGGTGCCGCTGCTGCCGAAATCCTGGTCGGGAACGACAGCGGTTCCAATATCAATGGCGGCGCTGGCAATGACATCGTCTTCGCCAATGGCGGCGATGATATTATCACCCAGATTGCCGCAACCGGGGGTCGGGACTTCATCGACGGTGGCGATAATGCCTCTGCCGCGGGCGACCGGGTGATTATCGAAGGCGACAATACAGTTGAAGCTTACACTGTCTTTGCCAGGGCCGATGCGCTGGCGGCGGGGATCACCGGGCTGAATGCTGACACCGAAATCGTCATCACCCGCAACGGCACGGCCAATGCGAATGTGATCGCCGAACTCGACAATATCGAGGAGATCACGATCAATACCTCGGGCGGTGCTGATACGGTGACGGCGGTCGGCGATTTCAATCCGACCAGCCTGAACTTCAATACCATCACGGCAACGGGCGACGGTTCGGACCGGATCGATCCCTCCGGTCTTACTTCGGCTCATCGTCTTGTCTTCCAAACAGCGGTTGGCAATGCGGAGAATATAGGGGGCAATGTCGGACCAGCAGTTCCAGCCTTGCCGAACTGGTTCGATGAAAGCTGGGCGCTGACCGACTTCGTTCTGCCACGCGAATTCGGACATGGCTTTGGCCGTCACATGGGGCGTGGGCTTTTCGATGATCGTAGTGATTATAATGGATTTGAGATGCTCGGATCACGCTTTAGCGGTGCCGTCGAAAGCTATGAAACGCTTGTGGCAAGCGATCTTAAACGCAGTGGGGATCAGCCGCCGATGATGGATGTCATATCGGATAAAATCACTATCCAGGACGATTATCTGGAACGAGCCGATGAGCTATGGAGCCCCATGCATCGCTTTGCCAAATGGCATATCGCCGACGACGGCGCCCTGTTCCGATAAGCGGATGTAGCATCGGGCCTTTTCCCCCAGTTTCTTAAGGCCCGATGCTACTGAACATCATCTGAAACTGCATCGGGGCGGGAAAACGCCAATGTCCATATTTTCCACGTTGATACCAAAAGCTTTTGACGGCGTGATCAAGGCATGCCGTGGGCACCTGATATCGATGGCTTGGTTCAGCGCCGCGATAAACATCCTGTATCTGGCACCGACGATTTACATGATGCAGGTTTATGATCGCGTCGTGCCGACCAGCGGCACGAACACGCTGATCGTCCTGACCGTAATCGTAGCGCTGGCGATTGGAACGCTGACCGCACTCGATGCTATCCGATCGCGGTTGATGATGCGCGCGGCGCTGCGGATGAACCGGTTGATGTCGGCACAGATCCTGGACCGGTTGATGTCGCGTTCGAGGGTAAAGAGCGGCGATCCGACCACGCGGCAGGCCATGCGTGAATTCGATACCCTGCG
>JBOFLS010000131.1:0-3683 GCA_051657985.1 Sphingorhabdus sp.
TCGCTCGGCTTTGCCAACCGGGCCAGCGGCAATGGCGCGGTTGCCATCGGCGATCCCAATATCGCGACCGGTACCGGTGCCGTTGCCGTCGGCGCGGACAACACCGCCACCGGGACGGGCGCCGTCGCACTCGGCAACCAGTCGGTCGCCAATGGGCAGTCGGCAATAGCCCTTGGCAATGCCGCCAATGCAACGGGGGCGGGCACCATAGCCATTGGTCAGAGCAGCAGCGCCACCGGCGCAAACAGCGTCGCCATCGGCAATGCATCGGTTGCCACACGCGCCAACAGCGTCTCGGTCGGCGCCACCGGGGCCGAACGCCAGGTGACGAATGTCGCGGCCGGCACGGCGGCGACCGATGCCGTCAACGTCGCGCAATTGGGCGCGGTCGATGCACGGGCCAGTCAGGCGCTGGCCGAGAACCAGACGCAGACCGTACAGATTGCGGCCTTGCAGACGACCTCGATCGGTTATGGCACACGGCTTTCGGCGGCAGAGGCGGTCAATACGGCGCAGGGAACCGCGCTTGCCTCGCTGCAAAGCATGGACATCCAGCATAGCGCACAGATCAACCAGTTGTTCGGTATCGTCGGCCAAGGGGTGCGCGAATCGCGGCGCGGCTCGGCGGCGGCCATCGCCATGTCGGACGCGCCCATCCCATCGGCACCTGGCCGCACCAGCTATATCCTGAATGCCGCAACCTTTCGCGGCGAACAGGCGGTCGGCGCATCTTTTGCTCACCGGCTCGATATCGAGGAGCCTTTTGCGGTCACCTTCGGCATCAGCCATGCTGGCGGCAAGAACACCGCGCTGCGTGCCGGCATTGCCGGTGAGTTTTGACCTGGCTCAGGGCAGGCCAAACTTGTGCAAGCGGGCTTGCCCCGCGCGCGGTTCGGCGTTAAGGGCACCATTCCCGAACGGTAGTCCGGGTGCAGGAGTTTAGCTCAGTTGGTAGAGCATCGGTCTCCAAAACCGAGGGTCGTGGGTTCGAGTCCCTCAACTCCTGCCAGATTTCCCGTCAAAATCCCATCTTGATTAGTTGCATAAAGCAACTGATGCTGCCTCTTCGAATCAGTTCAGTATCGGAGACGGCATCATGAAACGATTTGAAGGCCGGTTGGCGGTAATCACCGGCGGCGGAGATGGTATAGGCAAGGCGCTGGGTGCCGGACTGGCCAGGATCGGCATGAAGGTTGCGCTGCTCGATATACGCGCGGATGCGGCATTCGAGGCCGCTGCCGAGATTGGCGGCATGGCACGCGGTTATGCCTGCGATGTGACCGACGCAACGACCATCGAACGTGCCGCAAGGGCGGTTGCCGATGATCTGGGTCCGGTATCCCTGTTGTGCGCAAATGCGGGAGTTGGGGCGGCGGGCGGGCCGCTTGCGGCAAAGAATGCAACCGTCGACTGGGTGCTTTCGGTCAACCAGAAAGGCCTGCTCGATAGTGTGCGCCTTTTTCGGTCATCGATGCATGACGAGAAAGGCCCACGTCATGTGATGATCACCGCATCCTCGGCCTCGCTGGTTTCGCCCGCGGCATTGCGCCTTGCCCTCTATGCCGGATCGAAACATTGCACGATGGGCATGGCCGAGGCGGCGGCAGTCGAACTGGCGGAAGACGGCATAGCGACGACGATCCTGTGTCCGGGCCTTATCAATACCCGCATCTGGGACGGAGCCCGCGCCCGCCCGGACCATTTCGGCGGTCCCCGGCTGATGCCCGAAGAAACCGGCGCCATGTGGCGCGATCGGGGCATGCCGGTCGAATGGGTGGTTGAAGAGGCAATCGCTGCGATCGACCGTGGCGACCGTTATTGCGCGCCGGTCGATGCGCATAGCGTCGATGAGTTCGAGGCGCGCGTCGCGGCGATCCGCGCCGGGTTCAGACGCTGGCAGGATCGGGATGCCGCGCGCTGGCCGGAAATCGGTGCCGCATGACGCAAAGGCTTTCACCGCGCACCGTTGCGACCTACGCGTCTGCCGCCTGCCCGCTGGCGATATTGGGGCTGCCTTTTTCGGTCTATCTGCCGCCCTTTATCGCGGCAGGCGGGGTGATACCCGTCGCACTTGTGGGGCTGCTGTTTTCGCTGACGACTTTATGGGACGGGATCGTCGATCCGTTGATCGGCACGCTGATCGACCGCAAATCGAAGGGACCTTCGCCCTATCGCACATGGATGCTGCGCGCGATCTTTCCCATGATGGCGCTGCTGGTCGTTCTCGTCTTTTACGGCGACAGTATGAACTTCTGGCTGTTGCTCCCGCTTCTGCTGCTCTTCTATTCCTGCTTTAGCCTGTATGATGTCGCGCATTTGGCCTGGGGATCGGCGCTGGCCGATACTGCCGACGACAGCGCCCGCATTTTCGGCAATCGCGAATTTGCGGCAAAGCTGATCCTGATCGTCGCTTTTGCGGCACCCGCGCTCGCCCAGGCGCTCGTTCCGGGGATCGACCTGCAAGGGCGTATCCTTGCCTATGTCAGCCTGCTGGCGCTGGCCGTTCCGCTTGCCTTATGGGCGATCCACTGTCTTCCGCCGCGTGCCGTGGTGCCTGAACCGGGCATCGGCTGGCGCGCCGAAATCGCTGCCAGCCTTTCCAATCGCTCGCTGCTTCTTGTCTGGGCGACCCAGATATTGGGGGCGTTTTCCTTCGGCGGGCTGACCTCGACCTTCATTTTTTTCGCCGACGGTTACCTCCGGCTCGACGATCGGGGATCGCTTCTGCTCTTTGGCACCTTCATCGGCGGCGCGCTGGCCACGCCTCTCTGGATCGCGCTTGCCCGTCATTTGGGCAAGCCGATGACGATGTTCTGGAACTGCCTGTGGTTGCTTGCGGCGCTATCGATGGCCAACGCCCTGCCCCCCGGCAATTTCGTCGCGGCGATGCTGTTCTCGCTCGCCCTCGGCACCGGCTTTGCTACGCTGATCTACATTCACGGGATGATCAGCGATATTGCCCCGCACGACCGGCAGCAGTGCGGGCGCGACCGGACGGCGTTTCTCTATGCGATCACCAACCTGCTGCAAAAAACCGGCAGCGCGATCGCCGTCGGTGTGACCTATGCCCTGCTCGGCCTTTACGGCTTCGACGCGACGCGGCCCGAAGACAGCGCGGGCGTGGTGCACGATCTGTTTATCGGCATTCCCTTCACCGGCTGGGCCATCATGGCGGTGATCGCTCTCAGGCTGCGCCATCATCAGGCCGTGAACCAGCGGCGCCTGCGGCCCATCCAATGACACTTGCCTCAGTCGCAAATCCCCGCTAAAGGCCTAGCCATTCCGAAATCGGAAACCTATATCGCTCTCAGGCCAAACCCGAGAGCGATGGCGGCTATCCGGTGGGCGCGATTACAGGAACCTGGCAAATGGCAAAGAACAGCCCCGGCGAATTTATCCGGCAAGTGCGCAGCGAGATCGGCAAGGTCGTATGGCCAACGCGCGCTGAAACCACGCAGACCGCGATCATGGTGCTGATCATGACGATCATTCTTGCCATCTTCTTCCTGGGCGTCGACGCTTTTTTCAACATGGTGGTCAAGGGGCTGTTGAGCCTCGCCTGATAGACGTGATCCCATCCAAACAGGGCGAAAGATAAAAGATATGGCACGCTGGTACATCATCCACGCTTATTCGGGTTTCGAGAACAAGGTCCGCGACCAGATCCTTTCCGAGGCGGAGCG
>JBOFLS010000132.1:0-31984 GCA_051657985.1 Sphingorhabdus sp.
ACCTTGTCTTGCGTCTCCTGCGTCACATGCAGGAACAGCTTGATGATCTTGGTACCGATCTCGGCCTGGCGCTGTTCGAATTCGTTGATCTCGTCATAGCCACGCCGCCATTCGGCCTCGCTGCAATAGCCTTCGACCCGCTCGACCAGCACGCGGCCATAATGGCTGCGGTCGAGCACCGAAATTTCCTTGGCCCGCGGCAGCTTGTTCCAGAAACGCCAGAGGAAATGGCGCTCCTTCTCCTCTGGCGTAGGTGCACTGATCGGATAGACCTGATAGTAACGCGGGTCCCACTGCGCGGTCAGCCGCTTGATTGCCCCGCCCTTCCCCGCCGCGTCCCAGCCTTCGAAAACGATCAGCGTGCGACAGCCATGAACGATATGCAGCGCCTGCAATTCGGCGAGCTTGTCCTGAAGGTCGGCGAGGTCATTGTCATAGTTCCCAGAATACTTTTTGCCGGATTCGAATTTGGAAAGGTCGAAGTCCATGTTTTATCCTATCTCACCCCTATGCAAGATACGCCGTAGCCAACCATTTTCCTATCGCCTGTCATCAATGGACAGCCTTCGCTCAGCGCTTGCGCAAGCATCATCCGATCAAACGGGTCTTTGTGATCGGGTCGGTCGGGAAGCGCTTCGAGCGCTGCCAAATGATCGAGTTTCACATCGAGAATGGAAACCTGTTCTCCGATTGCTTTCCGATACGCAACCGAGCCTGCGGATTGCAACTTTCCCTGCCGGAATTTGATCGACATCTCCCAAAAAGAGGCAATGCTGACCAAAAGGCTATGCTGTGGGTCGGCAAGAACCGCACGAGCAGCTTTGCTTAATAGCGGGTCGTCATTCTGCCACCAGATGAAAACATGCGTGTCGATCAACAGCCTCATTTTTTGGGAAGCTGTTCGGGGGAAAATTGCAGGAAATCATAATCCGGATCGTCATAAGGCCAAGCCTCAAAGGAAGCCAGGATATCCTCCGGCCATTCATCGAAATCGTCTGCCATCGACATTTTGCCTTTTAGCCCACCCGGCTTGCGCGGTTTACCGTCCTTGGTGTAATAAGGTGTGCCATCGGGGAACCGGCCATAGGCACCGGGCGGGAGCGCGCTATCCGCCGCGTTAACAGACGGTGCATGATCGAAGGGTACTGGCATTTCACGTACTCGTTGTTCGGTGGCCCCACCCTCGGCGAGGCTGTTTAAATAATCCTTCACCAAGGCGGACAAAGACGTTCCCAATTCTGCAGCGCGGATGCGCGCCTTGCGGTGGGTTTCTTCATCAAGGGCAATGGTGACGTTTTTCATGTGATACTGTGTAGCACAGTTTCACAGTCTACACAATCTATTAGCCGGGCTTTGTACAACGTTGCGCCATCGCCAGCATTGCGGCATGGACATTCGCAAGTTTCTTGGCCTGATCAGGCCTCGACGCATCGCCAATCAGCGCAAACTGAACGCCGGGTGCTTTAACGAAGACAAATGTATCCGCAGGGCCAAGCTGCTCAATCCTGCTCCAGTTGACTATGATCGTCCCCTTGCCGGTTTTGAAAGCGGTCTTGCAACCCTTCGTAACGATGGCCTTTACCGGCGCATCGGCCTTGCCGACATCGTCTTCGATCTCGATCGGGTTCAGCCCCTTAATAGCGACCGCAATCGGATCAGCGATTTCGTTGCCCGGAACCCGCGCAGGCGGCAGCATCCCGCCCAGCCCATCATTGGCCAGTGCCGGACCCGCCAGTAAAACGAGCCAGGCGAGCCATGCCTTCATCCTTTGGGCTGCTCCACCACCCTGAGCCCCAATTCACGCAACTGCTTCGTCTCAGCAGGCGAAGGTGCACCCATCAGCAAATCTTCGGCGCGCTGGTTCATCGGGAACAGCGTGATCTCGCGCAGGTTCTGCACGCCGCAGAGCAGCATCACCATGCGGTCGACACCTGCCGCCATCCCGCCATGCGGCGGCGCGCCATATTGGAAGGCGCGGTACATGCCGCCGAAGCGTTCCTCGACATCGGCCTGGGTCAGCCCGGTCAGTTCGAACGCCTTGACCATCAGTTCGGGATATTGATTACGGATCGATCCCGACGCGAGTTCATAGCCGTTGCAGACCATATCATATTGATAGGCCTTGATCGTCAGCGGGTCCTGCGTGTTGAGCGCCTCCAGCCCGCCTTGTGGCATGGAGAAGGGATTATGTGCAAAATCGACCTTCTTCTCTTCCTCATCCCACTCATAGAAGGGGAAGTCGATGATCCAGCAGAAACGGAACGCGTCCGCCTCGATCAGGTCCAGCTGCTCGCCGCAACGCGTGCGCGCCGCGCCTGCGAGTTTCGCGGCCTGCTCTTCCTTGCCCGCGGCAAAGAAGCAGCCATCGTCAGGGCCGAGTCCAATGGCGTCATAAAGTGCCTGCATGCCTTCTTCGCCATGGTTCTTGGCAATCGGCCCGCCGAACTCGCCGCCCTTGCGGGTGACATAGCCAAGGCCCGCATGGCCCTCGCTGCGCGCCCAGTCGTTCATATCGTCGAAGAACTTGCGGCTCTTGTCCGCCGTTTTCGGTGCCGGAATAGCGCGGACGACCCCGCCCGATCCGACGATCTTTTCGAACAAACCGAAACCCGAACTGCGGAAATGTTCGGTCACATCCTTGATGATCAGCGGGTTACGCAAATCGGGTTTGTCGGTGCCATAATCGAGCATGGCCTTGGCAAAGGGGATGCGCGGAAATTCGCCTGCGGGCGTAACCTTGCGGCCATTGGCAAAGGCTTCGAAGATGCCCGCCATCACAGGCTCCATCGTGTCCCAAACCTCTTCCTGCGTGACGAAGCTCATCTCCAGGTCGAGCTGGTAGAATTCGCCCGGCAGCCGGTCGGCGCGCGGATCTTCATCGCGGAAACAAGGGGCGATCTGGAAATATCTGTCGAAGCCCGCGACCATCAGCAGCTGCTTATATTGCTGCGGTGCCTGCGGCAGCGCGAAGAATTTGCCCTGGTGAATACGGCTGGGAACCAGAAAGTCGCGCGCACCTTCAGGCGAAGAGGCCGTCAGGATCGGCGTTGAAAATTCGGTAAAGCCGATCTCTTCCATCCGCCGCCGCGTTTCGCGGATTACGGCGGTACGCGTCATGATGTTGGCATGCAGCGTTTCGCGGCGCAGATCGAGAAAACGGTATTTGAGACGGATTTCCTCCGGATATTCCTGCTCGCCCGCAACCGGCAGCGGCAGTTCTTCGGCCTTGCTAAGAACGGTCGCCTGCCTCGCAAACACCTCGATTTCACCCGTCGGCAGGTTGGTGTTGATCGTACCTTCGCTACGCGCCTTCACCTCGCCATCGATGGTCACGACGCTTTCGACCCGCAGACCTTCAAGCACCGCCAGTGCCGGACTGTCACTATCGGCGACGATCTGCGTCATGCCATAATGATCGCGCAAATCGACAAACAGCACCCCGCCATGATCGCGTTTCCGATGCACCCAGCCGGAAAGGCGGACGGTGGAACCCACATCGGAAGCGCGAAGCTCAGCGCATTTGTGGCTACGATAGGCGTGCATAATGGCTCTTTTTAACTGGATATCGACAGGAAAATGTGAAGGCGGGGCTAGACCGGTGCAACGCCCCTTTGTCAAGTTATGAATGCCTGTTAAGGCACAGGGCACATGCAGATTCATCCGCTCATCACCGAAAGCAAGCAGCTCGCCGAATTTTGCGCGCGCCTTGCAAAGTCCCGCTTCGTTGCCGTCGACACCGAATTCATGCGGGAAAACACCTATTATCCGGAATTATGTTTAATCCAGCTGGCTGACGAAAACGAAGCGGCGGCGATCGATCCCAAGGCCGAAGGGCTGGATATGACGCCGATGCTGGACCTCATCACGAATAATGAAGATATATTGAAGATTTTTCATGCTGGCGGCCAAGACATAGAGATTTTCTACAATATGACCGGTCGTACCCCGCACCCGTTATTCGATACGCAGATCGCCGCAATGGCGTTGGGGCAAGGTGAACAGATCGGTTATTCGAACCTGGTCGACCTGTGGCTTGGCATCCACCTCGATAAGGGTGCCCGCTTTACCGACTGGTCGCGGCGACCGCTCGACAAGCGCCAGATCGATTATGCCATCGGCGATGTAACGCATCTGGCGATGATCTTTCCCAGAATGCTTGAAAAGCTGGTAAAGACCGGGCGCGGCGAATGGCTGAATGACGAGATGGAACGGATCGCCGATGCGGATAATTACCGTAACGATCCGGATACCGTATGGCGTCGGATAAAGGTGCAGACGCGCAAGGCCGACGTGCTGGGACGCGTCAAGGCGATGGGGGCATGGCGCGAACGCGAGGCGCAGCGCAAGAATATACCGCGCGGCCGTATCATGAAAGATGAAACAATCGCTGATATCGCTTCACACCCGCCAAGATCGCAAGCCGACCTGCCTAAGGTACGCGGGCTTTCGCCGGCTTGGAAAGACAATGAAATCGGTGCACGGCTGATGGCGGCACTTGCCGAAGCCGCACCGCTTTCGCGTGACGAAATGCCTGATCGCGGCAGCAACGGGCCAGGGCCGGGCAAAGAAGGAGCTTTGGTTGCCGATCTTCTCAAGCTGCTTCTGAAAATCCGCTCGCGCGAGATCAATGTCGCCTCGCGGTTGATCACGCGCAGTGAGGAACTGGAAAGGCTGGCCGCAGGCGAACGTGAGGGGCTGGAACTTTTAAGCGGCTGGCGCTTCGAACAGTTCGGTCGCGACGCGCTTGATCTGGTTGAGGGACGGCTGGCCTTTGCTGTCGAGAATGGCAAGTTGCGGATGACGAAGACGGATTAACTTTAGAACCCTCCTGCATAGCGCTACCGTAGCCCTGAACCTGTCGTAAGCGAAGCTGGTCGAAGGCCAACGGCGTCTTAAGGTTTGCGCTGAAGCTGAGAAGCGCCCTTCGACAGGCTCAGGGCTACGGTATTTATTCAAATATTATAGTTAGGATCCGGACCCTAACTATATATCACTAACCCACAATAAGCCGCCGCACCAAGGGCAAGGTAATCGCAGACCCTTCGGCCAAAGCCAGGGCATTCGCTTCCTTCGCAAAATCCTCAATCGCCTCATGGCTGCGCTCGATCCGTCGCAGAACAAACGCCAGCGCCTCCGGCCCGATCGACGTCCCCCGGTCATGCAGATATTTCAGGAGCAATTGTTCGGCCAGCTCATCGTCGGGCGCACCGATTTCGAATATTTGCGCTGCACCCAGTCGGGAACGAAGGTCGGGCAGCTCGATCCCCCAATTGGCAGGTGGTTGCCGCGATAACAGCAATAGGGCCGCGCCGTCATTCTTGGCAGCGTTCCATTTATGAAACAGTTCTTCGTCCGTTAGCCGGTCGGCATCGTCGATCGCAAGGCCGCCCCGCCCGACGAAGTAACGCGCCATCAAGGTTTTTCCCGAGCGCGGTGGACCGGCAAGGATAGCGCAATGCCCGGGCCAGCCGGCGCTGTTTCCAAGCGCCGCGAAAGCATCGGCATTGGCTGATGTAACGATCAAACAATCATCGGTTCTACCAGAATGCAGTTCATCGAAAGGAAGCGGAATTTGCTGCATCTATAGCCCAACCATGGGCATTACCCGTCAGCGGAAACCGCGCGCCTGCAACGCGGCATTCAATGCGGCGGGATCGCCCTGATAGCTGACGCGCATCACCGAAGTGCCGCCCAACGCCAGACTGGTCGTAACCACCGATCGCACACCGGGAATGCCGCGCAAGGCCGCCTCTGCCCTGTCGACGGCTTCCGGAGTGGCGGTTCTGACCTGCACATTGACTGTAACCTGCTGACTGACAGGCGTAGGCGGTGGTTTTCTCTCCTGTTCATCCTGCGCACGATCCGAAACCGCGTTCACCGCATCGGCAAGCGGATCCCGTGGCTCGGATGGGCGGACTTCGGATATATCTTCGCTGGCAGCCACTTCGGCTTTTTCGGCTTCTTCCTTCAGTTCTTCGAGATCTTCCTCGTCGATTGCATCTTCAAGCAAGAGTGTTGCCTCAGCCCGCAGGCGACCGGCCCGGAAGTTTTCCTGCAAGAGCTCGTCCATCCTGAGCACACCTTGCGCCATCATGGCAGGAATGCCTTCGGCGTTTTGCGCGCGCAGGGTGAAGCTGCCCAGAAAACGGTTTTCAGGGCCATAGCGGGCCGAAAAGCGCCCAACGATAGGTCCGCCGGGATATTGCCTTTCCAGCCGCACGATCGGGTAGATCACATCGGCCGCACCGAACTGGTCGAGGATCACGCGCCACCAATTGCGACTGCGCCGATCGAGTTGTCCGGCATTGAGCAAGAGCGATTCGCCGCCGCTGCCGCTGGGACGGACATAGTCGATCAAGCTGTCGGCAGTGCGGAACTTCGCCCAGGCCGCCTGCCACGGCGTCTGCCGTTCGAAGACGTAAGGCGATCCATTGCTGATCATCACCGGGATCACGAGAAGCGGTGCCGATTTGCGCCCCACACCGCGCACGCCAAGCAACTGACCTGCCCGCGCCCGATCGAACGATACGCCAAGCTTGGCAATATAGCGCCTGGGACCGATCTGTTCTTCCTGAACGATAATTGCGGAAACGATACCGTTCAGCGTACCATCCGAGAGCGACGAAGTGCCCCCACCATGTGTGCGCGCCCACAATTTATTCCAGGCTAGACGCTGCGCCTCTTCCCATCCGGCCTTGCGCGCCTCATCGGCATTTTTGCCTGTAGTATTAACGACGACATCCATAACCTCAAAGTCGCCATTGCTGGCAATGGGCGGAATCCCGCGCTTCGGCCCTTCGATTTGCGCATGCACAAGCGCCGCGCTGCCGACGAACAGCGGCAACACGATCAGACCGACACGCATCGATTTTGACAAGCGAACCCTCATTGGCGGCCCTTTTGGCGACTTATGAATGGAAATCCAAGGGGGAAGTCGCTAGCGGCGGTAAAATGAGCGATAATGAATCTTATACCTACGCCAAGGCGGGCGTTTCCATCGAGACCGGTAATGCGCTGGTGCGCGCGATTGCGCCGTTGGCAAAGGCCACACGTCGCGCCGGGGCGGACGCCGATCTGGGCGGATTTGGGGGCTTTTTCGATCTGAAGGCGGCAGGCTTCGCCGATCCTCTGCTGGTTGCCGCCAATGACGGAGTGGGTACCAAGCTGAAACTGGCCATCGAATCGGGCAGGCATGATGGCGTTGGGATCGATCTGGTAGCGATGTGCGCCAACGATTTGATCGTTCAGGGTGCAGAGCCGCTTTTCTTCCTCGATTACTACGCCACCGGCAAATTGGATAACGACATTGCCATCGCCGTGGTTGCCAGCATTGCCGAGGGCTGCAAACAGGCCGGTTGTGCCCTGATTGGTGGCGAGACTGCGGAAATGCCGGGGATGTACAGCGAAGGCGACTATGATCTTGCCGGTTTCTGCGTCGGCGCGGTCGAGCGCGATCGGGTGCTGACCGCGGACAAGGTGGCAAAAGGCGATGCCATCCTGGGCCTTGCCTCGTCGGGGGTGCATTCGAACGGCTTTTCCCTTGTGCGGCGTTTGGCGGCGGATAAGGGCTGGAAACTCGATCGCCCTGCCCTGTTCGACCCCGACATTCTACTGATCGATGCCTTGATGGCGCCGACGCGCATTTATGTGAAGAGCCTGCTGCCGCTGGTGCGTGAGGGGAAGATTCACGCGATGGCGCATATCACCGGCGGTGGTTTGCTGGAAAACATCCCGCGGGTCCTGCCCGAAGGCCTGCATGCGCATGTCGATGCCGATGCCTGGGCACAGCCGCGGCTGATGGCTTTCCTGCAGGCGCAAGGCAATATCGAGCCCGAGGAGATGGCGCGGACGTTTAACTGCGGCATCGGGATGGCGGTTGTTGTAACCGATGGCGATGTGCCGGCTGTGACGGCTGCGTTGGAGGCTGCGGGCGAAACCGTCTACCGGATCGGCCATATTGCGACTGGTGAGAAAGGCTGCACTGTGAAGGGCAGCGCCGAAACCTGGAGTGCGAAAGCAGACTGGAGTGTTTCACATGTTGGTTAGAACCAATGTCTCAAAACCGTTCGCCCTGAGCCTGTCGAAGGGCTGTATTTTTTCCGCGATGTCCAAAACAAGACCGGGCTTCGACAAGCTCAGCCCGAACGGTGGTGTGTGTGGCTAAGGCGAGGGTCGCCATCCTGATCTCCGGCAGCGGTACCAATATGGCCGCCTTGCTCTACGCCGCAAAGCGCGCCGACTGCCCCTATGAAGTGGTTCTGGTCGCCAGCAACAACCCGGAAGCCGCTGGCCTGAAACTGGCCGAGGCAGAGGGTATCCCCACCTTCGCGCACCCGCACAAAGGCCTGACACGAGAGGCGCATGATGCGATCATGCATGACGCGATTGTCGAGGCAAAAGCCGATTATGTCGCACTTGCTGGCTATATGCGCATCTTATCACCCGAATTTGTAGGCCAATGGGAAGGTAGGATGCTAAACATCCATCCCAGCCTGCTGCCCAAATATAAGGGCCTGAACACCCACCAACGCGCGATTGAGGCAGGCGACAGTCATGGCGGCTGTTCGGTTCACCTCGTCACCGCCGCTCTCGACGACGGCCCCGTTCTGGGCCGGACCGAAGTGGCTATCCTGCCCGGCGACACTGCGGACACCCTCGCCGCCCGCGTGCTGATCGCAGAGCACCAGCTCTATTCCCGCTGCCTCGCCGACTATGTTGCCCGCGAGTATTCGCCCGAATGGTTGCTCACACAGGTCCGTGCTTTCGCTCTGGCTCTGCCGCAGTCGCACGAAAAGGAAAGTCATGGCGCACCGGGCTGGCGTGTGGGTAGTGAGAAGACGGGCAAGTTTTTCGCCTATTTCGCCGATCAGCATCATGGTGAACCGCATGTTGCGCTGTTGGTTAAAACGGGCGGCATGGATGAATTGTTGGACCTGGTTGAAAACCAACCCGACATTTATTTCAAACCCGCCTATTATGGTGCCAGCGGATGGGTCGGCATAATCCTGAACCGGCCCAACGTCGATTGGGATCATATCGCAAACTGGTTAGCGCGCAGCTGGCGTGCGGTTGCACCGAAAAGCCTTACTAATATAATGCGTGTAGCAGACGATTTCTAAGGCAGGGATGGTGCAATGATCCAATCTACTGAATTTTACTCCTTCATAAGACGGAGTTTTGGTGAATGAGTTGGGCAGAGATTGCTCTTGCTGCGATGGTTGGCGCGATCTTTGTCTGGGCCATTACTGGCGGTATTTTGGTCATTCATGGCACTATTTTCAAAACCCGCTGGGGCGTGAACCACAAAGGCACCTACTGCCCAAAATGCGGCGCAAAGCTGTCACCGCCACTGCAAAAGACATGGTGGGGAGCATGGACAAAAGACAGTTATTGGGCAAACTGCACATGCTTTACATGCAAGATCAAAGTTGATCTCTGGGGCCGGCAGATAGACGGATAGCCGCGATCAACAAAGCAAGGAGGCAGACGATGCTGATCCAACAGGACAAAGCCCGATACTATCGCCCCGCCTATTTCGGCGACAGCTGAATCGCAATCAGGCTTGATCTTGGCGACAATGATTGGAACTATATCGGCGAGTGGTTGGCGAAAAGTTGGGCAGCGGTGGCGCCAAAGAAACTGGCGAATTTGATGTTGGTGGCAGGGGAGTTTTGAGGTTTTTTGAAAGGTAACATGACGTAACCCCGCTTCCATAGCGAGGACTGGGGTCTATGCATCTATCAAATGAACGCTGCATTTGATTGTAAGGCGTGATGAGCCCCAGCCTTTGCTTAGGGGCAAATTATTATCGAAGTAATCTTCCTTTACCTATGCCAATAGTGATTTTCTTACCAACTGTTTTACAGAAAATACCGTTAGCCCTGAGCCTGTCGAAGGGCGTCTTAAGGTTTGTGCTACGGCTGAGAGGCGCCCTTCGGCAGGCTCAGGGCTAACGGTATTCCATCGGACAATCCAGCTTGCTTCTACGCTGCATTTGATTGATTATTGCTGCTACAAAGCAGGGAGATAGGGCCGTGAACAAATCCATCATTATGGCAATCATTGCGGTGATTGGCCTCACCGTCAGTGCTCACGCCGCACCCGCCAAACAATTCCCGCCCAGGGATGAATGCCTGTCGATCGACGGCTATTTCGACCTGCGGCAGAAATTCGAGGATATCGTCAAGCGCCGCGATGCCAAGGCGCTGCTGGCCATGACCGCACCGACGATCAGCTGGAGCTTCGGCGGCGGCGAAGGAAAAGAGGCTTTTGCCAGAAATTGGAAACTTGACAGCGGCAAGGCTTCGCCGATCTGGGCCGAACTTGATCAGATCATAAGGCTGGGCTGCTTTGCGCAAGGGCCCGATAACCCAACAATGCCGCATTATTTCGGGCAAGATCCGGGCACTGGTGATGCGGGCGGCGGGGCCGCGCTGGTGCTGGGTCCAGCGGTCAATGTCCGCACGCAGCCGACGACGGCCAGTTCATCCTTGCGCAAGCTGAACTGGGAAGTCGTCACTACGACGCCGGGCAGCAGCGATCCGGGCTGGAGCAAGGTGCAGCTGGCCGATGGCAAAACCGGCTTCATCCGCAACGATTATCTGCGCGATTATCTGGATTATCGCATCGGCTTCGAACGCAAGGACAAGGGCTGGGTCATCAGCTTTTTTATCGCCGGGGATTGAAACCGCCAGCCGGGCGGAACATTTTTCGGTTCTTGCCGTTCCAGAATTGGGATGCTGGTATTTTCAAAGTCGTCATCAACGTTTCTTTCGCGGGCTTTGCCAAAGCGGGATACCCCGCTGACGCGTGTCGAACTTATCGGGAAAGCCAATGACTGGCTGGAAAAGGCTTGGCGCACAGGCGTTTCGCCCAAGCCTACAATCGACCCTGACGCGTTTTGGGCCAAAGCTCTCCGTCGTGCCCCTGCCCAAGGGGAGACGGGTGGACGAAGCGAGGAAGATATCGCGGATTTCCGTTTGCGACTGAATCGCCTTTGCCAGGCTTTACTGGAAGAGGCGGCGCTCAATCCGATCGGCCTCACGCTGGCGCACGGCCAGTTGGTGCGCGCGATCCGCCAGCGGCTGCGGCTTGGGACTTTATGGTTGCGCAAGCCCGAAACGCCTACAACCCCTTTGCCGCCGCCTATTATCGTCATTGGCCATATGCGCAGCGGCACGACGCGGCTGCACCGGCTTTTTGCTGCCGATCCCGCCCATAGCGCGACACGGTGCTGCGATAGCTGGAACCCGGTGCCGGCAAGGCCCGACACAAGACCTTTCAACATGACCATGGCGTTGCTGATGGCGCGGGCGATCAATCCCTGGATCGATAGCATCCATCCTTTCGGCAGCACCCGGCCCGATGAGGAACTGGGTTGGCTGACCGCCGCTCTGCACGCAAGCACCTATGAATCTCAGTGGCGCATTCCCGGTTTTTCGGCCTTCAGCGAAGCGCGCGATGCCTTGCCCTTATACCGCGAATTCCGCCGCATATTGGCAACCGATGCGGCCCATCGTGGCAACGCCCATTTGCCGCGCATCATGAAGGTCCCTGCCTTTACCGAGGATCTGCCAGCATTATTGTCGCAGTTTCCAGGCGCGCGTATCGTGATTGCCCAACGCAACCGGCGAGAGGTCGAGGCCAGCGCCATATCGCTGGTCGCCAATCAGATGGCCATTCAAACCGACAGCGCCGACCTGGACTGGATCGAAAGCGAATGCCGCCGCAAGATTACCTTGCGCGAGACCAGACTTGCCGTGGCCTTACAGACATTCGATGGACCGCTTGTGCACATGGACTTTGCGGAACTCAACGAAAATTGGGAGGCCGCCATGAAGCGGGCCTATGCCTCACTCGGCTTGCGGCTGACCGATACGGCGCTGCAGGCCATGCGCGCCGAACAACAAAAGGCAGCGCAGGGCCGCCTTTCGCATCATTCGCAATGCTATGGTAGATTTGCCCAAGCCAGACGCGTGGCTTAAAAGCAGGATGACATAAATACTGATCGAATAGATACCGTAGCCCTGAGCCTCCTGAGCCTGTCGAAGGGCGAAGGGCGTCTCAAGGTTTGCGCTAGCGCTGAAAGACGCCCTTCGACAGGCTCAGGGCTACGGTACAGATCAACCTAATGTCATTCCGGTTTAATTTTAACCGACAATCTCTTCGGGTTTGAAGAAATAAGCGATTTCGATCGCTGCATTCTCATCGCTATCCGAGCCATGAACCGAATTGGCTTCGATGCTTTCGGCCAGTTCCTTGCGGATCGTACCTGGTTCTGCATTTTCAGGATTTGTCGCGCCCATGATGTCGCGGTTGCGCTGCATGGCGTTTTCGCCTTCAAGAACCTGCACGACGACTGGACCGGAAATCATGAAGCTGACCAGATCGTTGAAGAAAGGACGTTCTTTGTGGACAGCGTAAAAGCCCTCGGCCTGTTCCTTCGTCATGTGGATGCGCTTGGAGGCAACGACGCGCAAGCCGCCGTCTTCCAACATCTTGGTAACCGCACCGGTCAGGTTGCGGCGGGTGGCATCGGGCTTGATGATAGAAAAGGTGCGGGTAACCGCCATTTTATATACTCCGGTTGAGGGGATGGAAAAGGTTGGCGCGCCTCTAGCCGTGCTTGTTCATTATGGCAAGAGGGGCGCCCTCATGGCCCCTGCCGCCATTTACCACCATCTTGTCGCCAATAACGACGCTCGACATCGGACTTGTCCGCGAGCATGCGCCAGGCAGAACGTGCACTGTCTGTCTTGTCCGGAGGAAAAAGGTAGAAAGCGCGGTCGAAACTCAGAGCCTCGTCGCGCCATTCGCCATCGGCGAGCGCTATCATGCGTGCACCGTTGGCGGGATCGGGCACATTGGCAAGAAGGATCGGTTGCAGTCCATCCTCGCCCTCTCCAGCTTTGGCTTTGGCATGCGCAAGGAAGCTTTCCGGTTTCCAATTCCACAAGGCCGTCGACACCTTGCCAAGTTGCGCCTCATCCCCGCTGACCACCAGCAACCGCCCGCCATCGTCGAGAATTTTCTGCGCGATTGCGGGCAACACCTGTTCGGCAGGATCGCGCGTGAGTTGATAGAAATCGACTTGCATGGATATCGATCCAATTTCGGAAACACTTCACCCTAGGAACTGTTAAACAAGACGGGTATTATTTCTCATAATTATCCGCAACGAACCGGTCGAGCAGCCGCACGCCAAAGCCCGTTGCGCCCTTGGCCCAGGTCGGGCCGTCCTTGTCGCCCCAGACAGTGCCCGCAATATCGAGATGCGCCCATTTGACGCCATCCTTAATGAAACGCTGCAGGAATTGTGCGGCGGTGATCGAGCCTGCATCGCGCGGGCCGACATTCTTTATATCGGCGATAGGACTGTCGATCAGCTTGTCATAAGCCGGCCCCACCGGCATGCGCCAGAGTTTCTCCCCTGTCGCCTTGCCCGCGGCCGTCAGTTTTTCCGAGAGTTCATCGCTGTTCGAAAACAGCCCGGCATGTTCCTTGCCCAGCGAAATGATGATAGCACCCGTCAGCGTTGCAAGATCGATAATGGTATCGGGATTATAGGTTTCCTGAGCCCAGTGCAGCGCGTCGCACAGCACCAGTCGTCCTTCCGCATCGGTGTTGATCACCTCGATCGTCTGCCCGGACAGGCTGGTAACGACGTCGCCCGGACGCTGCGCATTGCCATCGGGCATATTTTCGACAAGCCCGCAAATACCGACGACATGCGCCTTTGCCTTGCGCCCGGCCAGCGCCTTCATCGCGCCTGCGACTGCGCCGGCACCGCCCATGTCCCATTTCATGTCTTCCATACCGGCCGCGGGTTTGATCGAGATACCGCCGGTATCGAAGGTGACGCCCTTGCCGACGAAAACCACAGGCTTGGCCTTGGTGCCGCCGCTGCCGTCCCAACGCATGGCAAGCAATCGCGCAGGCTTTACAGACCCCTGAGCAACCCCCAAAAGCGCGCCCATACCAAGCTTTGCCATATCCTTTTCGTCAAGCACGGTGATCTCGACGCCCAGATCCTTTAGATGCTGGCACCGTTCGACAAAGCTTTCGGGGTAGATGATATTGGCCGGTTCGCTGACCAGTTCCTTGGTCAACGCGACGCCATCGGCAAGAGCCACATAGTCGGCCCAATCCGCCTGCGCCTCCGCAGGGGCGCCAACGATGGTCAGCCCGGTGATCGTCGGTTTCGAAGTTTCCGGCAACTTCGTACGATATTTATCGATCCGCCAGTTGCGCAACGTCGCGCCATAAGCGATTTCCGCCGCAGCCTTAGCGTCGAGCTTTTCCGCATGCACCGCGATTTTAGCGGCACCGCATGTCTGCACCTTGGCCAGGATTTCGCCTCCGGCGCGGATATAATCTCCGGCGTCATCATCCGCTACAGCGACCAGAACGATGCGCACCGTCCGCCCGCTTTCCTGCGCGAAGTATAGGAAACTCTGGCCGACATTACCTTCGAACCGCGCCAGTTTCGCCGTGTCGCGCGCAGCTTGGGGATCGTGCAGGGGAAAATCGAAACTGTCCCATGCACTTTTCGGAATGACGAAAGCGATGACATCGGTATCAGCGGGACGGGTGGCGGCAAAATCGACTTGCATTATGAAAACTGCCTTTCAGCGGAGAATAGGAAAAACGGGCGCGATAAAGCCCGTGGATCATGTCGTACAAACGTTATAAGCAAACATTCAGTCCCGATTAAAGCAAAAGATGGTTGCGGTGACCGGGGCTTAGCGTTCATGGCTGTCGTTTGTTGCAATTGCGCCACTGGACCCAAACGAAACGGGGCTATAAAGGAGCCAGCTAGAAACATGGCCGCTATCTTTCCCCGTTTTGTCAATCCAGCCCGTAGCTTATGCGCATTGACCGCGCTGATCATCGGTATGCAGGCGGTTGTACATGCCCAGGATGCGCCGCCCGTTGCCGCAAACTCCAATGATAACGCCTCGGCTGAACAGATCGCTTTTTCAGCCGACAAGCTCGATTATGAAACCGCGACCGATACCGTCACTGCAAGCGGCAATGTGATCGCCAGCCGCGATGGCTATACGCTTCGTGCCGATACCATTGTCTGGGATCGTCGTTCCGGGAAAGTGACCGCCAGCGGCAATATTCGTTCCGTTGGGCCAGAGGGTGACGTCGCCTATGGCGATTCGATCGAGGTAACGGATTCGCTGCGTGACGGCATCGTTCAAAATCTGTTGCTGGTACTGAACGACGGCAGCCGCCTTGCCGCCAATAGGGGAACACGGTCTGCGGATGGCACCCTAGTGCTGAACAACGCCGCCTATACGCCCTGTTCGGTGGAACGGCCCGATGGTTGTCCCAAGGAACCGAGCTGGCAGGTCAAGGCGGTACGGGTCGTCTACGATCCGGTGAAGAAACGCGTACGCTACACCGGTGCGAGAATTGAATTGTTCGGGCTTCCGATTATCCCTCTGCCGGGCCTGTCGCATCCCGCCGAAACCGAAGCCGGTAGCGGTTTTGTAGTGCCCAATATCAGTTTTTCGCGCAACAACGGGCTCGAAATCGAGCAGGGCTATTATTGGCGTCTTGCGCCCAATCGCGATTTTTTACTGTCAGGCCATGTCTTCAGTGACGTTGCCCCCATGGCGCAGGCGCGTTACCGCGCGTGGGAGGATAAGGGCGCGTTTCAGATCACCGGCTATGCGACCTATAGCAACCGTGTGCCTACAGCCGGCGGGCCGGCGGTGGGATCGGACCGGTTTCGCGGTTACCTGGAAGGGGGGGGCAAGTTTCAATTCAACCCGAACTGGTCTGCATCGGCCTCTGTCCGGCTTGCCACGGATCGCACCTTTTTGCGGCGCTACGATATCAGTCGCGACGATCGACTGCGCAACAATCTGAACATCGAACGGATCGATGACGACAGCTATTTCTCGTTCAACGGCTGGGGCGTGCAAACATTGCGTAGCGGCGACCGGCAAGGTTTGCAGCCGATTGCCCTGCCGGAAGTCGATTACCGGCGGCGGTTGACCGATCCCTGGCTGGGCGGCAAAATCCAGTTGCAGGCGAACAGCCTTTTGATCGGGCGCACATCGGGCCAGGATACACAACGCGCCTTTGCTTCCGCCCGTTGGGATTTGCGTACGCTGACCAATCTCGGCCAAGAAGTGAACTTCACGCTGATGAGCCGTGGCGATGTGTACCATAGCGATGAAAACGCGACGACGATCACGCCGATCTATCGTGGTTTAAGTGGCTGGCAGGCGCGCGGTTCGGCAACGGCTGCCACCGACCTGCGTTGGCCGTTCGTGGGCGAAGCCTTCGGCGGTACGCAGATATTGACGCCCCGCATCCAGCTTGTGACAACCTATACCTCATCGAACCTTCGCATGCCTAACGAAGATGCCCGCGCCGTGGATCTGGAGGACAGCAATCTTTTCGCGCTCAACCGCTTTCCGGGCTATGACCGGATAGAAGACAATGCCCGCATCACTTATGGGTTCGATTATTCCATTCGCACCGCAAAAAGCACATTCGATTTCACTATCGGCCAAAGCTACCGGCTATCGAACAAACCCGGCATTTTCCCCGATGGCACCGGATTGTCGAACAAGGTTTCCGACATAGTCGGGCGCAGCGAGTTCCGCTTTCGCGATTTCGTGAAGCTTACGCACCGTTTCCGTCTCGACAAGGATAATTTTGCCATTCGCCGTAACGAGGTCGATGCGACGGTGGGATCGCGCAGCACCTATGTTCAGGTCGGTTACCTCCGGCTCGACCGCAACATCGGCCCGACCCTTGAAGATCTGCAGGACCGCGAGGAAATCCGCTTGGCGGGTCGCGTGCGTCTGGCGCGGTACTGGTCGTTGTTCGGCTCGACGATCATCGACCTCAGCGATGCGAACGAAGATCCCCTGCTTGTCGCCGACGGTTACGAACCGATCCGTCACCGTCTGGGTATTGCTTACGACGACGACTGCCTGTCGATCGGAATCACCTGGCGGCGCGACTATCAGCCGACAGGCGATGCCCGGCGTGGAAACTCGTTTCTGTTCCGGCTGGCATTTCGAAATCTTGGCGTCTAAAGCGTTCAAAGGGGGCAAAAGGCTTTTCAGCAAGCGTTAAGCCAGCGCCTCTTAATGCGCGCGGCCCATCGGCCTTTCATGGAAGTATGAAATGAAAAGAATTACGCATCTTGCCTTGGTTACTTCGGCGGCAGTCCTAGTGGCTCTGACTCCCGCCAGCAGCCAGACCGTGCGGGATGACACGGTCCCCGAAGCGACGCTCGACATTCCAGGCGGTGGCCAGCTGCTGGCCAAACCGAACGATCCCAATGTTCGTCGTGCAACCGCCGTGGTGAATGGGGAAATCATAACCGGTACCGATGTCGATCAACGTCTGGCACTGATCCTCGCGGCGAACGACGAACCGCTTCCGGCAGAGGAAATAGCCCGTTTCCGTACCCAGATCCTGGCAAACCTCATCGACGAGACGTTGCAAATCCAGGAGGCGGCCGCAAACGAGATCGAAGTGAGCGACAAGGAAGTGAACGAATATTTTGCACGCGTTGCGCAGCAGAATTTCCGCCGTTCGCTTGCCGATACCGAAAAATATCTTGCCTCGAAAAACAGTTCGGTTTCAACATTGAAGCGGCAGATAAAGGCCGAACTTGCCTGGAACCGCTTGCTGGGCCGCAACGTGCGCCCCTTCATCAACGTCAGCGATGATGAGGTCAACGCCATCATCCAGCGCGTCGATGCAACCAAAGGCTCGACCGAATACCGGCTGGGTGAAATCTATCTTTCGAGCACGCCCGAAACCCAGGAACAGGTTCTTGCCAATGCGCGCAAGATCATGGAGCAGATACAGAAGGGCGGGTCCTTCGTTGCTTATGCCCGTCAGTTTTCCGAAGCATCGACCGCGCCGGTCGGCGGCGATCTGGGTTGGGTGAAGCTTGATACGCTTCCCGAAGCAATGGCGACCGCTGCATCGCAGATGAGCGAGAGCGAAATCGTTGCCGTTCCCTCGCCGGGTGGTATCTCGCTGCTGCTGCTGATCGACAAGCGCCAAGTCGGCATGAGCGATCCGCGCGACGCGACGCTCAGCCTGAAGCAGTTGGCGATCGCCTTTCCCGCAGGCAGCTCCGAGGCCTCGGCCGGGCCATTGGTGAAACGCTTTGCCGAAGAGACGCAGAAGATCCGTGGTTGCGGCGCGGCTGATGGCGTTGCGGCATCCTTGAAGGCCGATGTCGTCAACCGCGACGGCATCAAGATCCGCGATCTGCCCCCCGCATTGCAGCAGGTCATGGTCGATCTGCCCATCGGCCAATCGACCCCGCCTTATGGGTCGTTGGAAGACGGTGTGCGCGTCTTCGTTCTTTGTGGACGCGATGCGCCGCAAGCGACCACGCAGGAATCGTTCGACGAAGTCATGACGCGGATAGAGGACGAACGCATCAACAAGCGTGCCCGTCTCTATCTGCGGGACCTGCGCCGCGACGCGATCATCGAATATAATTGATGCAACGCGACACTATCGACCTTCCCCTTGCTATTTCGATCGGCGATCCCGCTGGGATTGGGCCGGAAATTATCGGCAAAGCATGGGAAGGTCGAATAGCGCACAACCTTCCCCCGTTCTTCGCGATCGGCGACATGGGCAGCTTCGCGCCCTATTGGGATGGGCCATTGGTCCGTATCGACAACCCCGATCAAGCCGCCGAGCGGTTTCAGGACGCGTTGCCTGTCTTTCATGTCCATGGCTGTGCGGCCATAACACCGGGCGTGCCGGATCCGGACGGTGCGCATTGTTCGTTACAGGCCTTGGAAGCCGCCACCGGTTTTGCCCGTTCAGCGACGGTAGCGGCTATCGTTACCGGACCGGTATCGAAGGCACAGTTATATGCGATCGGTTTCAACTATCCTGGTCAGACCGAATTCGTCGCCGAACGCTGCGGAGTCGAACGCCGCAACGCGGTGATGATGCTTGCCGGACCCGATCTGCGCGTAGTACCGATGACGACGCATATTCCGCTGGCGGATGTGACCGGACAATTCGACGTCCGCCTGATCCGCCGCCGCATCCGCGCCACCGCAAAGGGGCTGAAACGCGATTTCGGCATTGCCAATCCCAGGCTTGCCGTTGCCGGAATCAATCCGCATGCAGGCGAAAGCGGTGCTTTGGGGCGCGAGGAAATCGATATTTTCGGCCCTGCGTTGGAGTCTATTGCCGAAGAAGGTTATGACGTGATCGGTCCCATGTCGGCAGACACGATGTTTCATACCGAGGCGCGCAAGCAATATGATGCCGCATTGTGCGCCTATCACGACCAGGCATTGATTCCGTTGAAGACGCTCTATTTTCACGAGGCGGTCAACATTACCCTCGGCTTGCCGATCATCCGCACCTCGCCTGATCATGGCACTGCCTTTGCCATTGCCGGCAGGGGAGAAGCGCGGGCCGATTCGATGATCGCGGCGATCCGCATGGCGGGGGAAGCCGTTATCAATCGCAAGGCATTTGCCGCCGCCAACTGCTCAGCATGACCGCTGTGGCGCCGGCGCTGCCACCCTTGCGAGAACTGATCGCCAGGCATGGGTTGTCGGCAAGCAAGGCGCTCGGGCAGAATTTCCTGTTCGACGAGCAATTGCTCGATCGAATTGCCGCAATTCCGGGATCGCTTAATGGCGAGCAGGTTTATGAAGTAGGACCAGGCCCCGGAGGCCTGACCCGTGCATTATTGCGCGCAGGCGCTCAGGTTACCGCAGTCGAGCGCGACCGGCGCTGTCTGCCCGCGCTTGCGGAACTCGCCGCGGCTTTTCCGGAAAAGCTACGCATTATCGAGGGCGATGCCATGAAGATCGATCCGGCGGCAGAGATTGGCGTGCCTTTTCACATCGCGTCCAACCTTCCCTATAATGTCGGCACTGCTCTGGCTGTCGGCTGGCTGGGCGGAGAAAGCTGGCCGCCAAAATGGAAATCGCTGACGCTGATGTTCCAGAGGGAAGTTGCTGATCGTATCGTCGCCAAGCCGGGAACCGATGCTTATGGACGCTTGTCCATCCTGACCCAGTGGCGCAGCAGCGCGCGGATCGCGATGCCTGTCCATCGCAGTGCCTTCACCCCGCCGCCAAAGGTGATGTCGGCGGTGGTCCACATCGTCCCCGGTGACCGACCCAGCGGAGTGCGCATGTCGGTATTGGAAACCCTAACCGCTACCGCCTTTGGCCAGCGCCGCAAGATGTTGCGGCAGAGTTTAAAAGGTTGGGCGGGTGCGCTCGATGCGTTGCGCACAGCCGGCATTGCCGAAGATCGTCGACCCGAAACGGTAAGCATTGATGAATGGTGCGCAGTAGCCAGGGCGCTGGGCTAAGCCGATAGAGTGGAATTACCATGGCCCTGAGCCTGCTGAAGGGCCACGGTTATCTTTTAATATTATTACGGGCCCCCGGGGTGGCTTTGTGGCTTTCACCCCGCTAAAGCCATTCAATGCAATCGCTTTCTTCAACGGAACAGGCAGCACTCGAACGGCCCGACCATGATCGTATGCTTGCCCAAGTACAGATCTGGGCCGGGATTAACAGCGGCACGGGGAATCTACGCGGGCTTGCCTCAACCGCAAGTCTGCTTGCCGATGCTTTTGCCTCGCTGCATGGCGAGGTCGAACTGATCGATCCTGCCCCTGTCGAGCGCGTGCTGGCCGATGGCAATGTAATCGAGGTAGAGCATGGCCGCCATCTGGTTGCAACCGTCCGTCCCGATGCGCCGATCCAGCTTTTGCTGACCGGACATATGGATACCGTCTTCGCCGAGGATCATGTTTTTCAGGAGCAGCGGTGGCTGGACGATGGTATACTGAACGGCCCCGGCGTCGCCGATATGAAGGGCGGGATATCCGTTATGCTGGCGGCTCTTTCGGCCGCCGAAACCGCGCCCGAATTTCAGCATATCGGCTATCAGGTGATGATAAACAGCGATGAGGAAACCGGTTCGGCGTCCTCTGCCGGGCTGATTGCACATCTTGCCAAGGGCAAGCTTGCAGCACTTACCTATGAACCATCCGCCCTGCCGGACGGCACATTGGCCGGTGCGCGAGCGGGTAGCGGTAATTTCTCGATAATCGTCACTGGCAAAAGCGCGCATGCCGGGCGCAATCCTCAGGAAGGGCGCAACGCATTGCTCGCTGCCGCCGATCTTGCCCTGCGGCTGAAAGCGTTGACACGCGACGGACTGTCGGTGAACCCGGCCAAGATCGATGGCGGCGCGCCTAATAATGTCGTGCCCGACCATGCGATATTGCGTGTCAATCTCCGTCCGCACAGCCTTGAACTGCAGGAATATGCCTTGGGGGAGATCAAGGCAATGATCGCTGCGATCGAGCATGAGCATGATGTTGCGATCCACCTTCATGGCCATTTCAACCGCCCGCCAAAACCACTGACTCCGGATGCCGAAAGGCTATTCGATCTGGTCAAAGCTTGCGGTAAAGATCTTGGCCTGTCGATCGGATGGAAATCCACCGGGGGAGTATGCGACGGGAATAACATTGCCGCTTGCGGCATACCCGTGGTCGATACTATGGGCGTCCGCGGCGGTAGTATCCACAGCAGCGACGAGTTTCTGATTGCCGAAAGCTTGGTCGAACGGGCACGGCTATCGGCGCTGACACTGTTACGGATCGCTCAAAAAGGGGGAATATGAGCTTCATCATCCGTCCGGCAACGATGTCGGACCTGCAACCAATGTACGAAATGGCCAAAAGCACGGGGGGAGGCTTCACCAATCTGCCGCCCGATCGCAAGGCGCTGACTGCCAAGCTGGAACGATCGGCGGCGGC
Source organism: Sphingorhabdus sp. (assembly GCA_051657985.1). GTDB lineage: Bacteria > Pseudomonadota > Alphaproteobacteria > Sphingomonadales > Sphingomonadaceae > Sphingorhabdus_B. Next base: position 21,815 of record JBOFLS010000132.1, read on the forward strand.
ATTCGCCCGCACGGAGGAGACAATCGGCGACGACATGTTCGTTTTCGTGCTGGAAAATATTGCGACCGGTGAAGTACGCGGGACATGCCAGATATTCTCTTCGGTCGGGCAGAAATGGCCTTTCTACAGTTATCGCATTGGGGCGCTGACGCAGCATAGCGTCGAACTCGATCGCACCTTTCGCGCCGATATCCTGAACCTGTCGACCGATCTTGAAGGCACAACAGAGGTTGGCGGTTTATTCCTTCATCCTGGCGAACGCGCAGGCGGTTTGGGGATGCTGATCGCGCGCAGCCGGTATCTTTTCCTGCGCGAGCACCGGACACGCTTTCATGATCGGACGCTTGCCGAATTGCGCGGCGTGATCGACGAGGCGGGCGGATCGCCTTTCTGGGACGGGGTCGCCGGCCGGTTTTTCGGCATGAGTTTTCAGGATGCCGATGAATTCAACGGAAAGCATGGAAACCAGTTCATTGCCGACCTGATGCCCAAACATCCCGTCTACGTCGCTATGCTTCCGGAAACGGCACGCGCGGTGATCGGAATACCGCATCCTTCGGGAAGGGCTGCAATGCGCATGCTGGAAGATGAAGGTTTTGCCTGGGAAAATTATGTCGATATCTTTGACGGCGGGCCGACGATGACCGTGCGGACAGACCAGATCCGAAGCATACGCGATGCGGTCGACTCTAGGATTACCGAAATCGATGACGGGCTGGGCGATCATAAAGCGGGCGAAAAACGGCTGATCGCTGTTGGTAAGCTTGACGGTTTTCGCGTCACCTATGGCTGGATCGATGCGGAAGGCGATGCGATACGCATTGATCCTGCAAGTGCCGAAGCGTTACGCGTTGCAGAGGGCGACGCCATAACGCATGTCGCGCGGTGGTGAGCCATGATGCCGGTTGAGATCAACTTCGACGGTGTTATCGGCCCCAGCCACAATTACGCCGGCCTGAGTCCAGGCAATATCGCCTCGGCAAATAACGCCGGAGCCGTATCGCAACCGCGCGCAGCTGCCCTGCAAGGCATCGAGAAGATGCGCGCCAATTTGCGGCTTGGCTTGGCGCAAGGCTTTTTCATGCCGCTCGATCGACCCAACCAAGCCTGGCTGGATGGTCTTGCGACCGATATGACAAGCGCCGAACCCCATATCCGCGCGGCCGCCTTTTCGGCATCGGCTATGTGGGCCGCCAATGCCGCAACCGTATCGCCGGCCCCCGATACCGCCGATGGGCGATGCCATTTATCGGCGGCGAACCTGCAGACCATGCCGCATCGCAGCCATGAATGGATGGGCACACTTGCGCAGTTGCAACTTGCCTTCGCCGATGATCGTCACTTCGCAGTGCACGCTCCCGTTCCTCCTCCATTTGGCGATGAGGGGGCCGCAAACTTCATGCGGCTGTGCCCGTCGCATGGCGAACCCGGCCTGGAAATTTTCGTCTATGGCAAATCGGGAGGTCCCTTTCCCGCCCGCCAGCATGTCGAGGCATCAAAGGCCATTGCGCGTGCGCACAGGCTCGATCCCGAACGCACGCTGTTCATCCAACAGGCGGAGGTAGCAATCGCGGCAGGTGCCTTTCATAACGATGTCGTTGCCGTGGCGAACGAACGCGTGCTCTTTACGCATGAACAGGCTTTTGAAGATCCCGAAGCGGCCTATGCCGCAATCAAAGCGAAAATGCCTGAGGCGGAAATCGTTATCGTTCCTGCCGATCGGGTAAGTCTTGCCGATGCGGTACAAAGCTATTTGTTCAATGCGCAGTTGGTCACTTTACCCGATAATGCAGGCATGGCTTTGATTTTACCGACTGAGGCGCAAGATAATAGGCGCGTATGGGGCTGGTTGCAGGAACATGTAGCCGGTAACGGTCCTATTCGCCATCTGGTTCCTGTCGATGTACGTCAGTCGATGGCCAATGGTGGCGGCCCCGCCTGTTTGCGGTTGCGCGTTGTGGCTGACCCTGCAACCATCGATCCGCGCTTTCTTGCGGATGAAGCAAAGCTTGACCGCATGGCGGATGTGATTGGCCAATACTGGCCGGAAAGCATCGCGCCTGATGATTTGGCACGTGGCGAACTTATCGCAACAGTCCGCTCTGCACGTCACGAATTGCTCGATGTCTGTGGTCTTGCAGGGCTTTTATAATATCTAGAGCGTCGAGCTTTTAATCTGCCTCGCCGCACCGTTCGCCTCGAGCCCTCCCTTTAAGACCGAATGCAAGACTTATTGGTCGTTTTCGCGACCCAGCATCGGAAAGTCTGCACGGGTAGCCGGATTAAGCAACAAGTCGGCGAACAGCCCTGCCCGGGCCGGGGGCAGATCGGAAAGCGTATCGCTGGTCATAAGCACGCCGCCCGCCGATGCAGCAAAGTGCGCAAGCGTTTCAATCTGCGCGTCGTTCAATTCATGATAGCGCGAACGCAGCAGCACGCAATCGGGATCGGCCTGCCACAAAATGCCGTTGGCGTGATTACGCGTTTTCAGATCGCGCAGCAGGCTTTCGGCGGAATATTCGCCTTCCCAGCTGACACCGATATCGCGGCCTATGCGAACCGCATCGACATAGCCGACCGACGCCCATAAGGGACAGCCGCAGCCCAGCCAGAGCGCATCGCCTATATTGTCGCGGATGATCGCCGCCATCCGCCGCCAGATGGCGATCCGCGACAGGCCGGTTTGGTGCCAGCGCGCACGGTCGGGGCCATGTTCGCTGCCGAAGAGCATGAAGTCGGTCTTGAAATAGGCAGCACCCCAATCTTGCCGCCAGATCCTGAAGACCTGGCCGATATAGGCCGCGGCATCGGGGTGCGTCACATCGAGGATGTAATATTCCTCGCTCCGCTTGTGCCAGCGGAACTCGCCGTAGAACCGCATCTGCACCAGCGGCCCGCCATCCACATCCTGCACCACCCAATCGGGATGATCGGTGTAGAGCCGACTGCGATTGCCGACCATGAAAGGGGCGATCCATAGGCCAGGGATGAAACCGGCATCGCGCGCTTCTGCAAGCAATGGGGCGACGCCTTGGGGGAATTGCGGCCTGCAATCCAGCCAGTCGCCCATTTCGGGGGTAAAGCCGTCATCGATCTGGAAGACGCGCAAGGGTACGGCATACGCATCGCGAAAGGCAGCACAGCTGGCGATTTCGGCGCGGATCGTATCGGCATCGATCATCGCATAATGATTATACCAGGAACACCAGCCCGTAATCCGTTCTGCAGGGATGCGTGGCGGCAACGGCGAGGCAGCCGCCACCATCTCCGACCAGCGGCGCAGGCTTTCCTCTACCCCATCGCCATCCAGCAGGACGAGCGTTTCCCCCTCGGTTGCGCCGCTACGGTCGAGCAGGGTTTCGATGTCGATCGTCATCGCCTGGGCGTCGCCGCCAAAACGGAACCGCGTTTGATAACGGTCATGCCGCAGAAAACCGAGCAGCAGCGTACCCCTATCGGGCGGCAGAAGTGCCGTCATCGCGAAACCGAGCGTTGGCGCCTTGCCCGGCGGACCATCGCCCGGCGGCGTTCCCGGTTCCACGAAAAAGCTGCCGTCCCAGCTTTGATACCCATTGCGCAGATAGCGCTGAACACCGGTTGCGGTCAGGCGAAAACCCAGGCTGAGTAACGGATCGCCCTGCCCTTCCAAACGGGTTTTCACACCAAGACCGTCATCGACACTTTCGACTTGGACGACTACACAACCGCCAGAGGCCAGCCTCCAGCGCATACCGTCTTCACCGACCTCGCAATCCGTAAAGGCGGGCACGGCCCCATCGACCAACGGTTCTATGGCGGTAAAGCCTATCCCGACGCGACCGAGTTTAGCCAGCATCGCCCAGCCTGATTTCGCGGCGTTCATCCGCCGATTGTCTCGCTGCAAGCGCAAGCCGCAACGTCGCCGCACCCTCGGCCAGGGGGACAAGCGGCGGACGATTATCGCAAATCGCATCGGCCAGATCGGCAAGCTGGGCGACGAAGGGATCGTCTGCCCCTTGGATAATCCGAGGAACGCCCTGCCCGTCTGCATTGCGAAACTCGGCATCGTTCCAACCGGTAAAACGCCCCGTCATCCGTTCCGAGAACAAGGCCCATTCCTTGTGCCAGATACCGTTCACCGCGATGTTGTTGGCGTTAAGCGTCGCGATCCGGCCATCGTCCCAACCGAAAACGATCGCCGAGACATCCTCGACATCATAACCGGGTTCGGCATGAAACAGGCGGCTTCGCCTGGCATAAACGCTGTCGGGTTCGCCCATATGATGCCGGACGAGATCGATTAAATGGATCAATTGCTCCAGTATCTGCCCACCCGACTTGGCTTCGTCGCGCCACCAGGGGGCATGCAGATGATTGCATTGAAAGGCGGCTGTCATCATGCCGACTCTGCCCGCATCCGCCATCTGCCAGGCTTTGACGGCTTCGCCATGGCGGTACATGAACCCGATAGCGGCAACCACATCCGAAACCTGTACTGCAGATACCATCGCATCGGCAGCGGCCCTATCGAGCGCGATCGGCTTTTCCACCAGCAGATGAATACCCGCTGCGGCGATATGTTCGACTTCGCCATTGCGGGTGTACGGCGGGTGTGTGACGATCATCAGATCCGGCTTCGCCTCGTCGAGCATCCGGTCAAGATCGACATAGGCGGTGCCGCCATGTTCGGTGGCAAAGCCCTGCGTGCGTTCGAGATCGCGTCCGCAGCAGGCGACCAACTCCATCCGATCGGCAAGCGCAGCTACCGAACGGGCGTGGCGGATACCGATCCCGCCGCATCCAAGCAGGCCGACCCGCAAACGCCTCATTGCGGAAATTCCAGCACGGCCTGCAACATTCCTGTTTGTCCGGTATCCAATGCTTCGAACAGTTTCGGCGCGTCGGCAAAGGGCGCGCTGTGGGTGATCAGGGGCAGCAGATCGAACGTGCCTTCGTGCTGCAACTCCACCGCGGTTCGCCACAGCCTGGGTTTCGACCAGCGATGACTGACTGCTGGGGCAACGCCTGAAATCTGCGAACTGATCAGCTCGATCCGGTTGTGATGAAATTCCTCACCCAGCCGAAGGCCTGCAACCTCGCCTTGATAAAAGCCCATAGCAACGACGCGCGAAGCATAAGCGACGCTGCGAAGCGCATCGGTAAGCGCCGCCGCCGCGCCCGACACCTCGATGCAGATATCGGCCCCGCGCCCGCCGGTCAGGTCGCGGATCGCCTCTGCTGCAGAAGGCGCCAATGCTTCATGCGCCCCGAGTTTCAGGGCCAGCGCACGCCTGTCGGCATCGGGATCGACGACAATCACGCGCGCACCCGATGCTCGTGCCGCCTGCGCAACAATCTGCCCCGGTACGCCAAGCCCGAAAACCGCAACACTATCGCCCAGCCTGATCCCGGCATCATGAACCCCGTTCAGCGCCACCGCCCCGATATGCGAAAATATCCCGATCCGTGGATCGGCCGTTTCGGGCATGGCGCGGTCTTTGGCATAGTCTTTGGTGATTACAGCATGGCTACGGTGGTTCCAGGTTCCATAGACGCGCTGGCCGATAGCAATATCCTTTGCCTCTGCCCCGGTTTCGACAACCTCGCCTACTTCTTCATAGCCCAGTGTTCGGACAGGATATTCCCAGCTTGGCCTGTCGCTATCCAAAAACAACCGCCGTTCCTCATCGAAACGGCGGTGCATGAACGGGTTGGTACCCCGATATTGTGTCAGTTCGGTACCTGCGCTGATTCCCGAATACAGCGTCTTTACGCGCACTTCATGGGTCCCGAGCGGCGGGTCGGGCTGCTCTTCAAAGCCCAAAGTATGCGGACCTTCAAGAACCAGGGCGATCGCCATCAGTGCGCCTCATGGCTGTTGGCAAGCACCGCCCGTTTGATCGACGGGCGGAACGCCAGCAGCAGGATGACCGCCAGCACATAAAAAGATGCAAGCGAGGCCATCCCGGCAGCCATGCCGTAATTTTCGGCTGCCCCCGCGACAATGAACGGTGTGACCGTGGCACCTAAAAAGCCGATCATCGTCATGGCCCCCACAGCCGTTGCACGGGCATGCGGTGGTATGACGTCATGCATCGCGGCATAGATGCATCCGTCGAACAAGCCTTTACCGAAACTGGTGGCAACCAGCACGGTGGCAACGCCCGCAGCTGTCGTCATGCTAAGGATGGGTAGCAACAGAATAGCGGCCAGCGTCAGCCCAAGGGCCAGCGTATAGAATCGCCCGATCGGGGTGCGTTTTGCCATCCAGTCGGCAAGCGCGCCGCCCAATGGTACAGTCAAAAAGCCAGCGATGTTAATCGTAGCCGATCCGACCAAGGCTGACCCGCCAAGATCAAGACCAAGCGAGTCGTGCACATAGGTAGGCGCCCAGACAGTAACCCCGGTCGATGCGCCGTTTGCCAGAAAAAAGACCACGCAAAGCAGCAAGGCAGGGCCGGTACCGAGCAGCACTTTCAACGGTTCGGTACCCGGCGCATTGACAGCGCCATCCTCCTTCACCGTTGTTTGCGGTGAACTGGATGGCGGGTCGCGCAAGAATAGCCATAGCACAACGGCATGCACTATCCCGACAACGGCAAAGACGTAAAAAGGCGTATGCCAGCTGAATTTATCGGCAAGATAGCCCGCAAAAAAAGCGCCAAGCCCCGCCCCTGCAAAGACCCCCGTCTGGTGCAGGGACAAGGCCCGGCTACGCCATTTCGGCTGGTGCCAGTCGCTGATCAGGGCGGTGGCACTGGGATAATAGGTTGCCTCACCTGCTGCTACCAGCACACGATAAGCCAACAGAATCGCAAAGCCTGTCGATAAAGCGGTAAGCCCCGTCGCCATGCTCCAGAAAACTAGCCCAAAGATGATGATTCGCGTCCGCCGGATGCTGTCGCCCATGCGCCCGGTCAGGAACGCCATTACCGCATAGACACCGAAAAACACCGAGTTGATCGAGGCGAGCTGGTTGTTGCTGAGGCCGAATTCATCGCGGATGGAGGGCATTACTGCAACGATGATCGAACGATCGGCGGCATTCAAAAAGGCAACAAGCCACAACAGTCCGATCAATATCCAGGGATATCTGCTTGTCCGCACATCCGTCATTTCAATTCCCTCCCGTTTCAGTTTTTTCAGCTTATGTATCAGCTTCTATCAATATCGCTCTGAAATCGTTCACATTCGTCAGCGTTGGTCCGGTAATCACCAAATCGTCCAAAGCTGCGAAAAACAGATAGGCATTGTTCTGCGCCTGAAAGGTCAGCGGGTCCATCCCCAATGCGCGGGCGCGGGCAAGCGTATCGGGCGTCACGATCGCACCCGCTGCATCCTCGGTTCCATCGATCCCGTCGGTATCGCAGGCGATCGCATAGATCCCCTGCGCTCCGTCGAGCGCGATCGCAAGGCCAAGCAGATATTCCAGATTGCGCCCGCCGCGCCCTTGTTTGTTGACCACGGTTACCGTCGTCTCGCCACCCGACAGGATAGCGCGTTTGCGGCCGTCCTTTGCTAGCCGCCGTGCAAGCGCTGCATGGCTGGCTCCCAGATGGCGAGCCTCCGCCTGCAACTGATCGCCCAGATCGGTGACCTGATAGCCGGCTTCTTCGGCACAAGCCCTTGCTGCCTCCAAGGCATCGCGGGCGCGTGCGATGATGACGGTTTCCCCGCCTGCCAGCCCCAAGGTATCGGGGCTGGGCGTTTCGTTTGCCGGATCGTTTAGGGCGGCGATAACGGTTGCCGGGGGCTCGATCTGATATTTGGTCAGAATATCGCGCGCGTCTTCCAGCGTGCTGTTGTCGGCAACGGTCGGGCCGGAAGAAACGAAAGACGCATCGTCGCCCGGAATATCCGAAACGATCCAGGTCCGCACCTGCGCGGCCCCGGCCGCAACCGCCAGTCGTCCCCCCTTGATCCGCGAAAGATGTTTGCGAACGCAGTTGATTTCCTCGATCGTTGCACCCGATCGGAGCAATCGGCGCGTAACCGATTGCTTGTCGGCAAGCGTCATGCCTTCGGCCGGCGCAGCAAGCAGAGCAGAGCCGCCGCCAGACAACAAAACGAGCAGCGTATCGCCCGCCTCCAGACTTTTAGCGATATCCAATGCTTTTTCCGCAGCCTCGATACTGGCATCATCGGGATAGGGATGCCCCGCCTCGATCAGTTCGATGCCTTCACCGCCGAATGGCTTTGCCGGCAGATGGCCGTAACGGGTCACTATCAATCCCTTGATCGCGCCGTTCGAACGTTCATGGGCAACACGCATCATATCGGCTCCGGCCTTGCCGACGGCGATTGCGATGGTTTTGCCATGCGTTGAAACGGGCATGCGCGTCGGCATCGCCTTTTCAGCCGAAACCGCCGTTACGGCGGTATCGAACAGAGTGCGCAGCAGGGCGTGCGTTTTCGATATGTCGGGGATTTCGACCTTGGTCGCCACGCCGCCTCCTCTATGCAATAGTCAATCTTCAGGCTGAAGCTTTGGCTACAAAGCGGAAAGGTGGTATTTCTGGAACTAAGCGTTCCATAATTGACAACTAAAGCCAAGCCTAGTCACCTGGAATTAAAGTTCGTCTTATAAGGACACCGTCATGCTGAACGTGTAAATATTGTAACGAACTTCAATTCCCGGTGACTAGGTGTTGTTGGGATTCCCGCTCTTTTTTCCATTTCCTTCACAGTCATCCCCGCGAAAGCGGGGGTAGCACTGTTCTTGTTGTGAATTGTAGACGGTATGAATCTCGACAGCCCCTAAGCTATTTCCCATGAAAGCGTCGGGCGCAAATGTTCGACCAGATGATCGATGAGCGAACGCACGCGTACCGGCATCCCTTTTGGGTCGGCAAACAGCGCGAAAAAGCTCATATCGGCGGCCTGCCATCCCGGAAGCACTTCGACCAGTCGTCCTTCGGCCAGATCGCGCTTGCATAGAAATGCGGGCAGACTGGCAATGCCGAGTTCGGACAACACGGCCTGACGCAGCAGTTGCAGATCGTTGCAGATTAGCCGAGGGGAGAATTCGACCGTCACTTCCTGTTCGCTATCATGCAGCGTCCAGCGATGCCGCCGATCAACCGCTCCGGTCGCAAGCAAGTCGAAGCGTGGCAGCTCGACATGGTTTTGCGGGCTGCCCTTGCGCTCAAAATAGCCGGGGGCGCCGAACAGCCCGCATTCGGTGCTGCCAAGCTTTACCGCGACCAGTTCGGAATCGGCAAAGGGCCCGACCGCAAGCGCTACATCGAACCCGGTTTTCAGCAGACCGACGGCATCGTCGGTCAATACGCTGACCAACCGGACATTCGGATAGCGATCGAGAAAGTCGGCAAGCAACGGGCCGATCAGGCTTTGGCCCAGCACATAGGGAATGGCGATGCGCACCACGCCTTGCGGTACATTCTTACGGCTTTGCAAGGCCCGTTCGCCATCGCGCAATACGCCCAGCGATCGCAGGCAATATTCGAAGAACAGTTCGCCATCCTGCGTTACGGTTACAGCGCGGGTGGATCGGTGCAGCAACTGTACGCCCAGATGCTCCTCCAACCGCGATACCCGCCTGCTAACGGTCGATTTGGGCATGCCCAATATCGCCCCCGCGCGCGTCAGGCTTTCGGTTTCAACCACTTTTGAAAAAACCTGCAAGTCGCCCAGATCAAGCATTTTCTTCCCTCCGTCCGCATCAAGCCGATGATAGCGTTCCACCAATAGCAACACAATGTTGCAATATTGCAGGCTATCGCACAGCGGCCAGAAGGCCAATCCTGCATAAAATTTGGTAAAAACCATATTCAAATTCTTGCGGGAGGATATCATGAAAAAAACGATTTTCAGTTCATCTGTGCGCAGCAAAGCCTTGCTGCTGGCAACGGCTCTTGTCGTCGTTCCGGGTAGCGCTTTTGCCCAGGATGCAACAGCAGATGGCGAGGAAACCGCCGAACCCGAAGGCATTGGCCAGGAAATCATCGTTACCGGCACCAGCCGCGGTCGCGTCGCGCTTGATACGCCGCTTGCGGTTACCCAAGTCGATGACGAAGCCCTGGCGCGCTTCGGCGTCAGCAGCCAAGCCGATATCCTCAATACCATTCCCACGATCAAGGCCGATGCCGGCGGCGGCGAGGTCGCATCCAATGTCTTCGTTCGCGGCCTTCCATCGGGCGGCCAATATCAGTTTACGCCGCTGATGTATGA
>JBOFLS010000133.1:0-6092 GCA_051657985.1 Sphingorhabdus sp.
CGGTGGTCACATGATTGGGGCAGACGGCATTCACCGTTATACCATGCGCGCCCAGCTCCACTGCTGTTGCGCGGGTCAGGCCAATCATGCCATGCTTGGACGAGACATAGGCGGGAAGATGGGGAAAACCGGTTTTGGCTGCCTGGCTGGCGATATTGATGATCCGGCCACCTTTTCCGGCTGCAATCATCGCCTTGGCTGCGGCCTGCGTGCAGTAAAAGGCTCCGGAGAGGTTGACTGCGATCACCGTTGCCCAATCCTTCGGGTCAACCTCCAACATCGGCTTCATCATGAACCCGATGCCCGCATTGTTGACGAAGATATCGACCGAGCCCATCGCAACTGCCGATTGCTCGACCAACGCATTGCATTGGCTCGGATCGGATACATCGCAGGCTATGGTAGCAACCTTTGCCCCGCGACCGCGCAACTCCTCGGCAACGCTTTCGGCTTCGGCATCGGCCACAACGTCGGAGACGACACAGTTCGCGCCTTCATCGGCAAAGCGCTGCAATATCCCCTGCCCCAGCCCCTTCTGCTTGCCGGAACCGGTGACAACAATCGTCTTGCCCGCAAAGCGCATCACAAATCCTCGGTCAGGATGAAGGTCGGGTTGTCGGTGAACTCACCAAAGGCGGCTGCGACCTTCTGGAATTCCGGATCGGTCACATCGGCGACAAAGGCATCCATGCCGTTTATGTCGATCACCTCGATATAGTCATAAGGCGGCTTGGCGTCCGAACCAAACAGGCCCGTAGCGCGGTGCACGGTGAAGCCCTTGACCGATCCCAGTGCGTTCACGCCCGGAATATCGGTGCCGCGCGCCCATGCCTCATAGGCTTCGGCGCTGGCACCCTCTTTCAGGTTGAACAGACAGACAATGCGCATGTTGGTCTCCTCTCAATATCTGAAATTAGCAGGTGGGCGGTAGGCGGCAAGGGCTGTGTCGAGCCGCTGTGCGAGTGCAAACAGCCCTACCTCTTGTCCCTCCGCACCGACAAGCTGCACGCCCAGCGGCAGACCATCGCCGGTCCAGCCCATGGGCAGCGAAAGTGCGGGTAGTCCGGCAATGCTCGCAAGGCAGGTGAAATCGGCCTGCCCTGCCGGTTCGTCTTCGTTATGCGGGAAGGGTGGGTTGGGTGTGGTCGGCAGGATGATGAAGCCATGCGCGTCGACGATGTTGCGAATGGTCGAACGGACGTCGGCCAGTACAGCCTGATCCTGCTCCCAATCCGCTTGCTTGCGACGCGGGCCGTAAGCAATAAGCTTGCGTAAGAGGTCTGAAAGCTTGGCGGGATCGGCAAGGCGCAGATGCGCCGCCATCGCTCGTGCGACATGGACGAAGCCGGCAAAGCGCACGCGACCTAACTCCCAATCGAGACGAACGGGCGCAGGAGGATCGGCGAGCGCTTCGACTACATTTGCAAAGGCCGAGACGATATCCGGATGCTGCTCGACGCCATATCCAGCCAGAGTCGCACCTGACCCCGAAACATCGCCTCCGCCAAAATCGGAGATGATACGCGCTACCTTCTCAAGCAGATCAAGATCGCGCGTCAAAGGACCGATTGCGTCGAACGCCAGATCGGCAGGTTCCAAACCGTCTTGCGAAACTCGCGATGTCGCGGGTTTAAATCCATAGACGCCGCAATGCGCTGCCGGGATGCGGATCGAACCCAGCGTGTCGGTACCAAGGGCTACATCGCATAATCCTGCTGCAACCACTGCACCACTGCCGCCCGAAGAGCCGCCCGGCGTATAGCCCAGCCGGTGTGGGTTTTGCGTCGCGCCGAACCAGGGGTTATCGGTTTTGGAACCAAGCGCGGCTTCCTCCATATTAAGGCTGCCTAAGATCGCCGCACCTTCGGCGCGTAGTCTGGCGACGACATCGGCATCGCGATCGGCAATGCGATTGCGAAATAATTCCATGCCCGCTGTCCAAGGCAAGCCCTTTGCCATGATATTGGCCTTGATGCCAACGGTGAGCCCGGCAAGCTTCCCCTCGCCACCTTGCGCCGACCGATCGAAATCGGCAAAGGCATTCAGGCGTGCATTGGCGCGTTCGAGGGCGTCGAAATCGATCACACGCCCCTCTTGTCGATCAGTCGGATCGGTTTCTGCCGTATATCGATCTGTGTCAGTGCTGCCGTGCCGCCGGGTTTGCAAAGGTCGACCAGCACCTCAACCCCCAAGCCACGCCTCAGCAATTCGAAAACCTCTGCCTTATCCGTACCGCCCCGGCTTTCGATCAGCACCGTCATGTCATCCCGCTGGCTCGCTGCATCACGTTCGACAGTGCAGACATATTCACCGGTCAGATCCGTACGGTTCTCGATCAGGGCGGCAATCGCATGCGGAAACAGATTGATGCCGCGCAGCTTGACCATGTTGTCGCTGCGTCCCTTGAACCCTGCAATCCTCTTGAAAGCAACCTCCCCGCGCCCATCCAGCTCATGCGTAATATCATGGGTGTTGAAACGGATGCAGGGGGCAATATCATCCTTATAAAGGCAGGTTACAACCATATCCCCGGTTTCACCATACGCAACAGGCGCACCACTATCGACATCAAGCAGTTCGAGATATTGCGCATCTTCCCAAACATAAAGCCCATCACGCTCCGGTCCCTCGCCGGCGATGCTGCCGGTATCGCCGACGCCGTACCAATCATACGCTTTGGCACCGTGCCAGGCGGCTTCGGTCGAGGCCCGATCCTCGGTGCCCAGATGGCCAATGATCATACGTAAGTGGATACGGTCGAACAGCCCTTCAGCCTCGGCAACTTCGGCCAGCTTGCGGATATAGTCGACAAAGCCGACCATCACCGTCACCCCGAAATCGGCCATCAAATTAACTTGGTTGATCGACCGGGTCTCAACGCCCGTTCCCGCCGATAGAAAGATCGAGTTGGTGAAATGCGTGACGGCCTCACGGATATAATGGCCGCCGTTAATCATCCCATGGCCATAGACCGACTGGACCACATCGTCCGGGTTCAGCCCCAGCCAGCGATAGTGCCGCCCAACCAACAAGTTACCAACCTCACGTCCCTTTGGCCCGAACAGCAGAGTTTGCGGCCGCCCCGTCGTACCAGACGTGGTGTGTAGGATCGCAGGGGGGCGATCGCCGCCGCCTAGCCCGACAAAGTCGCCATAAGGCGGGTAGTCCGCGATCGAAGCCATCAGATCGGTCTTGTCGTAAACCGGAAGCTTCGTGATATCGGCCAGCCCTTTGATGTCCCCCGGTTCAATCCCTTTCGCGCTCCACAGCCGCCGGTAAAAGGGCACCTGCCAGCCACGCACCATCAGATTTTTGAACTGCGCTTCCTGTAGCGCATAAAGCTCATCGCGCGACATTGCCTTGTAGCGCGCGACAAAAGCTTCTCCAACCGGATAGTCGGTGAGTATCTGCTTGATATCGAGCGCTTCGAAATAGGTCGGAAAACTCATTTTGGGTCCGTAGCGTAGGCGAGAGGGTCATCGAAAATGCGGGAATCGCAATTGGGCGCGAGCGCACGGCAAAGGTCATATTTGGCGGCATATTGCGCCGCAGACATTGGCGCTTCGGGGCTACCGAGATTGTCGTCGATCTGGCGTTCAATGGTCGAGCCATCCTTCAGCCTGACCATCAGTTTTTGCGGCAAAAGCGCATTGCCATCATGGTTGTCGTCCAGGGTGACCGTCACTTTTCGCGCCAAGGGGGCAATTGTCTCGCTGTATCGCGGGTCGATATGCCCATCGCGCAACATCAACGGTACGAGAAAAGCGAGGCAAAGCCGGTTGTAGCTCATCGGCGCTTCGGGCTCGAATGGGCGCCCGACTAAACGGTGGATCAATGGCGGAGCGAACAGTTCGATGCTTTCAACCGTTTCCAACGAAACCGTTCCCTGCCTGCGCAGTTCCTGCAGCACCCCCAAAGCTCCATGGCTTGCTCGACCCGAGGGGAAAGGCTTAACGCTAACCTCACTGATCCGCCACTTATCGCCAAGATCTGTTGTGTAGCGCGAAAGGTCGAGCGGCTCGATCAGCGCAGAATAGCCAAACGGGCCTTCCAGCACATCATGCGGCCCATCAAAACCAGACCAAACCAGGTCTATCGACTGCAGGGATGCCTGTGCAGCTTTTGCAATTTGCAGCGGAAGTGCGGTTGATGCTTCAACATGCGCCTGCATCGTACCGCCCGCAAAGGAGTAAGCAAGGCCCAGCACGTCGGCCATCTTATCGCGAGGTATTTTTGCAAGGCGTGCAACGGCCAAGGCCGCACCGACGACCCCTGCCGTTGCAGGCCGGAAAAAGCGCATGGGTCCGGTTGCAGATATTCCAAGACCGCTTGCAATATCGACACCCACTGCCAACGCAACCAGAAACTCTTCTGGTTCGCGTCGACCATAACGATCTGAGGCCTCCAGCAATGCTGAGGTGACAACGGAGAGTGCATGAACGACGGCGCCCTCATGAACGGCGTCCCATTCGAGACAATGTATGACAAAGCCGTTAAAGAAACTGGCTGCAAGCGCGCTCTCCCTATCGTCTTCCAACGTCCGCGCTTTATCCCCTCGGCTCCATCGACCTAAGGTGCTGGATAGCCTCTGGCCTTCAAGAGAAGCCGCCCCCGCCGCCCCAACCGCCAAGGTATCTGCAAGAAGCCGCAAAGTATCCGAACGCACCTGAGGCGGCAGCACATGCGGTGCAGCGGCGAAATCGAGGATTGCGCTGGTGTGCTTCATCCCAGCCACTTCCCCAGCATCTTGTGGATCGCCACCGGGTCGTCGCCTTCCAACGCCAGCTTGACTGCCTTCTTCGCCTGCTTGTCCGAAAGCCCGCCCCAGGCCATCAGAGCGTGGGCCTTGTCGATGATCTGCGCCTCACTCATTGGCCGCTCCGGATCGCCCAGAGAATCGATCAGTTCTACGGTGTGCTGCTGGCATATGACGCGTGCGCCATAATGTTCGGGATAACGCGCCGTGATGTCCGTGCACTCGCGCACCTTCACCCGTGCCCGCGCCTTGGCGAGCCGCTTGATCGCCGCTAGTTCGAAATCTTCGAGCGTGGGTACGCCGCTGGTCGCAACAACCGCAACCGCATGCTGCAGCGAGAATTTGGCCTGCTGAACATTTTTTGGATTCGGATTGTCGCAGAAGGTGATCGCGTCCTTATAGGTCTCGACCACAATCTCGCCGTCCAGCTTGCCCAATAGAGTCTGCAATTCCAGCGCGGCATCAATCGCGGGATGCGCATGGCGGCACGCTCCCCAAGGCTTGAAGCTTACTTCCCAGATGCGCCAGCGTTTTGGAAACTCCATGGGTTTAGGCGATTTGCAGGTTGCTGCGTAAAGCCCTTGCGGGCCCTCGAGGATGAAACGTGGTCCTGTTGCTCCTTCGAGAGAAGCCTCCGCCGCTAACCAGCCAGTCTCAACTGCATGGTGGATATGCCATTGCTTCGCCAATGTATTCTCATGGCGCATTTGCCAGACGCCGCCCGCCACCGATCCGGCCAGCCCCATCGCATCGACCAAATTTTCCTTCTTCGGCTTTAGGTTGAATAGGAGAGCGGCACTGGCAGCAGCACCGATAATTCCAGCGGTGGAGGTGTTGTGCCAAAAACTGTAATGGCCCGCATCGAATGTGGAGCCAACGCCAATAGTCGCTTCATAGCCCCTGACTGCAGCATCCAAGGCTGCCTCCATGCCAACTGGAACGTGGCCGAAAATTGTCCCCCAAACGACGGGGCCTGGATGCAAGATCGAAGATCGGTGAATGTCATCCATCTCGAGAACATTGCCCAGCCAAGATGCGCTACATCCGGTGAGGCCGGACATCCGTGCCGGCAGTCTAGCGACGTCCTCGTTTAGCGCCCCCGCCACGCACCCCAGCCAATCGAGCAAATGCAGCCGCGCCCGCTCCCTTGTCTTCCCATCCACCTTTCGCTGCAAATGCTTGGCGAGTTGCTCGGTTAGGCTTAAGAGCTGGGTCATGCGGGAACTCCCGCACTCAGGGGAGAACGGAATTGGTTCGCACGCCGCGCTATAAGCAACTGGCCGATGAATTGCGCGCTGAAATAACTGCGGGCGATTATAGCAAAGACAGTTTCCCG
>JBOFLS010000134.1:0-5696 GCA_051657985.1 Sphingorhabdus sp.
CCCAATATGCGCTCCTCGTCGCCTTTCCCGGCATAGGCGGTGACGGCCAGGACGGGAATGGCCTTGAGATCCGCCTCTTTCTGCATCGCCTCGATCAGATCGAGACCCGACACATGCGGCATCTGGATATCCATAATAACCAGATTGGGGGCAAAGGCGCGCATTCTGGCAAAGGCTTCCCGCCCGTCGCGCAAGGGTTCGACCTCGAACTGATGCGCGCGCAGCAGATCGGTGAACAGTTTCAGGTTCAGCTCATTATCTTCGACGATCAAAACCTTTTTGTTCACTCGATCTACCTGCCAAATTTCTATTTTTGCTGCCTAGGCAACGCAACGGCTTTCGCTTAAGCCAAAGCCATGTTGGAAACAAATGCGAAAAACGGGCGCGATGTTCAAGCCGATCCGGCGACGCTTGCGCTCGGTGCGCTCGGCTGGGTCTTGGCCGATGCCGACCGTGCGGGGCGGATGCTCGATCTGACCGGGCTTACCCCTGAAATATTGCGCGACGGTCTGCGCGAACCCGCAACACAGGCGGCGATACTCAGCTTTCTGGAAGCGCACGAGCCCGATCTGGTCGCCGCGGCCGCCGAACTGGGCGTGCCGCCCGAACTTTTGGTCCGCGCGCGTATGGAGCTGGAGGCATGAGCGGGCGCCCTTTGCTGATCAGCGACTGCGACGAGGTGCTGCTGCACATGGTTGTGCCGTTCCAGCGCTGGCTCGATGAGGCGCACCATATCCATTTCGATCTGCTCAACAGCGACTGGGGAGAGGCCCTTCGGCACAAGCATGACGGCACGCTGGTCGAACGGGGAATGGTGTGGGATCTGCTCAACGGCTTCTTCACCACCGAAATGCATCGGCAACAGCCGATAGAGGGCGCAGTCGCGTCGCTGAACCGGCTTTCCGAGATTGCCGATGTCGTGATCCTGACCAATTTGATGAACCATCATAACGCCAGCCGCGCCGAACAGCTGCGCGCCGTCGGCATCGAGGCACCGGTCTACACCAATCAGGGCGGCAAGGGTGTGTTGCTTGCCGAGCTGCTGGAAAAATATCGGCCGAGCGTAGCGGTGTTTGTTGACGACCTCGATCATCAGCATGAATCGGTAGCCGCGACCGTACCGCATGTTTGGCGGCTGCATTTTGTGGGCGAACCTGTCCTTTGGCCACGGGTTAAAGCTTCGGTGCATGCGCATCAAAAGCTGACCACCTGGCGGGAAGCCGAAAAATGGATCAGCGAAAAGCTGCTCGCGACAAGCCATGCCCCCATAATCGAAAAGGTAACATCATGATCGAAGAACGTCTCGCTCAACTCGGCATCACTTTGCCCGAACCGGCGGCACCGGTTGCCTCTTATGTGCCCACGGTCGAGGCGGGCGGGATGCTGTTCATCTCAGGGCAAATCTCGTTCGTCGACGGTCAACTGATGACCGGCAAGGTCGGCGGTACCCGCAACGAGGAAGAGGCAATATTGGCGGCCCAAGGCTGCGCGCTGATGTTGATCGCGCAGATGAAAAAGGCATTGGGCTCGCTCGACCGGGTGGAGCGGATCGTCAAGCTGGGTGTCTTTGTTGCCTGCACCCCCGATTTCACCGCCCAACCCAAGGTTGCCAATGGCGCGTCCGATCTGATGGAGGCGGTGTTTGGCGATGCGGGCAAGCACGCGCGTGCAGCCGTCGGCGTTCCTGCGCTGCCGCTCGATGCGACGGTGGAGGTCGATGCGGTGGTGAAGGTTCGGGCGACATAGGCGATGAAAACGTCTTCGGTTCCTTGGGTGCTTTGGGTGGGCCTATATTTTAACATCCGAAGCACCGAAGGACCGAAGAGGTCGCGCCAGCGTTGAAAGTTGGTAATGGCCGAAGCGGACGAGAACATTCTTGCGGAAATCGCCCCGGGCGTCTCTACGCTCAGTGCAGGCGAATGGGATGCGCTCAACGTCTCTGGCAATCCCTTTGTCGGCCATGCTTTTTTGTCGGCGCTCGAAGAATCGCAAAGTGTGGGCAGGGGCACCGGCTGGTCGCCCGCGCCAATCCTGATCCGCGACGATGCAAAGCTGGCAGGGGCGCTGCCTGCCTATCTCAAGACCCATAGTCAGGGCGAATATGTTTTCGATCATGGCTGGGGCGATGCCTATGAGCGCGCAGGCGGGCGTTATTATCCCAAGCTGCAGATTGCAGCACCCTTTTCGCCGGTACCGGGCCCTCGCATCCTGGCGCAGGATGGGGCGACCGAGCTGCAGCTGCTGCGCGCCGCGGAAAGCGTCGTGCTGCAAAATGGTCTGTCGTCGGCGCACGCCACCTTTGTCGAGGAAGACCAGCTCGAACTGTTCGGCAAGGCGGGCTGGCTGGTCCGCCAAGGCACGCAATTCCATTGGGCAAACGACGGTTATGCGTCGTTCGATGACTTCATGGCTTCACTTGCCTCGCGCAAACGCCGGGCGATCCGCAAGGAACGGGCGGCGGCGCAATCGGCGGTGGATATCGAAATCGTGCGCGGCGCGGATATCCGGCCTGAGCATTGGGATGCCTTCTGGGTCTTCTACCAGGATACGGGGCAACGCAAATGGGGGCGGCCCTATCTGACCCGCGCCTTTTTCGACCTTGTTGCCGAGAGCATGGCGGACAGCCTTGTGCTCTTTCTGGCAAGCCGCGGTAGTCGGCCGGTTGCCGGCGCGCTCAACGTGCTGGGGCCGGATTGTCTTTATGGCCGCTATTGGGGCTGTACCGAGGATATCCCCTTCCTGCATTTCGAGCTTTGCTATTATCAGGCGATCGATTTTGCGATTGCGCACGGCCTGCCCCGCGTCGAGGCAGGGGCGCAGGGCGAACACAAGCTGGCGCGGGGTTATCTGCCGGTGCCTACCTGGTCGGCGCATTATATCGCCGATCCGGGCTTCCGCTCGGCGATCGCCGATTTTTTGAAGCGGGAGGCTTTTGCCGTGGAGCGCGAGCAGGAGTTTCTGGGCGAGTTGGGACCGTTCAGGCGGGGGTGATCTCTCCCCGCCCGCTTGCAGGAGGGGGACTTAACCCTCAATCCACCGTCGTAATCCCGCGCCACCCCACAAAGCGCGCTCGGTTGCCGAACATCATCCGGTTGCAACCGAGCGCCACGGCCACGCAGGCGATCAGAACGAACAGCATGATGTCGATATAATGCAGCCTGCCCAGCCCATAATGCTGGTAGAAAGTCTCACCGGTGAAGATACGGTCCGGCTCGTACAGAACGAAGGTGTGCAGCGCATAGGCCGCAACGCCGAAAACCAGGCCCACAATCGCCGCGCGCGCATCGACATTGCGGAACAGCAGGCCGACGATGAAGGCCGAAAGGATCGGCATAGAGGAAAGGCCGTTCAATTGCTGCAGCAGGTCGATGATGCTTTTGGCGTTTTCGAAGGCGGGCAGGATCAACAGCGAGCTGATCGTAAGGATGATGCTGACCGACGTCGCCAACCGCCAGTGATCCTTCACCCTGGCGATGAACTTGTCGTGGAAATCGACCGAATACAGCGCGACCGAGCTGTTGAGGATGGCGGCCGTATGCGCGATCACGGCGGCCGTCATCAGCGAGGCAAAGGCCCCCGACAGCCATGTCGGCAGCACATGCGCGACGATGCGGCCATAGCTTTTGTCGCCGATCGGACCGAACAGCTTGTAGGCAACCACCCCCGGCACGGCAACGATCAGGGGGATGATCAGAATGCGAACACCAGCCGCCGCCAGTACGCCCTTTTGCGCCTCTTTCACCGTCGGCGCGGTCATCGCCTTTTGCGTGATATTCTGATTCGTGGACCAGTAGAAAATCTGGATGAACAACATGCCGGTAAACAAGGTGTGGAACGGGATTTGTGAGTCCTGCCCGCCGATCATCGACAGCCGCTCGTCAGGAATCCCGGAAAAATCCCAGCCTATGGCATTCAGCGCAAGCACAACCACCAGCAATGCCATCGAAAGCATGCCAATGCCGGAAAATGTATCGACAACGGCCACCGCCTTCAGCCCGCCGGTAATGGTGTAGATCGCCGCAATCACCGCCATCGGAACGGCAAAATAGAGCAAAGGCCAGTCGAGCCCGAACATCGATTTCAGAAACAGGCTGCCGCTGTAGAGCGAGGCGGGCAGGTAGATCAGGATATTGCCGGTAAGGAAAAGCAGCGAGATCACCGTGCGGATGCTGCCCCCGCCATAGCGGCGTTCCAGCAATTCGGTGACGGTGGTGCACTGGTTGCGATAATAGATCGGTACAAAGACAAAGGCGAGGATCATCAGCCCGATGAAACCGGCAATTTCCCACCAGGCGAGCAGCAACATCTGACCCCCATTCATGCCCACCAGCTGTTCGGTAGACAGGTTGGTGATCGTGATCGCGCCCGCGACATAGATCCAGCTAAGCCCACCGCCTGCCAGAAACACATCCTTGCCCGATCCATCATGTTCGCTGGGGCCGCTGCGCAACTTCGCCCAGGTCAGCACGCCCATCAGGATGATGATCGCAATAAAAACGGTTGCTTGCAGCCAGTCGGCCTGCACGGCGGTTTTCATAACTGTTTCTCCCCAGGCGAGGGTTTGCCGCATGACCGTTGACTGTGCAACTACCGGCAGTGAAATATTTGTTTCGCGCAGAGGCGCAGAGGAAAGCAGAGGCCACAGAGAAACGGCGATTGCGGCGAAGCCGGTTTCAAACTGCGCGCTTCATCGAAATTTCTACTTTCGAAAAATGAATGACCCTTCGGCTCAGGGAAAAGTCTCTGCGACCTCTGCGAAATCTCTGCGCCTCTGCGCGAACCCCTTATATTGGGCTTCCCTCTCTGGCTTGCACAAAGACATTTTGTTCAGCAATGCGGTCTTCAGGAAAGGCTTTATCCCATGAAACTCGGCGTCTGCTATTACCCCGAACATTGGCCCGAAGACTGGTGGCCGGATGACGCACGCCGCATGGCCGAACTCGGCCTGACCCGCGTCCGCATCGGCGAATTTGCCTGGAGCCGGATCGAACCCGAACCGGGACGTTATGACTGGGGCTGGCTCGACCGTGCGGTCGATGTGCTGCACAAGGCAGGCCTCGGCATCGTCATGGGCACACCCACCGCCACCCCGCCCAAATGGCTGGTCGACCGCATGCCCGATATGGTCGCGCTCGACGAAGCGGGTCGCCCGCGCGGTTTCGGTTCGCGGCGGCATTATTGCTTTTCGCACCAGCCTTACCAAGCGGAGTGCGACCGGATCGTCACCGCCATGGCCGAACGTTATGGCGGGCATCCCGCGATTGTCGCCTGGCAGACCGACAATGAATATGGCTGCCACGATACCGCGGTCAGCTATTCGGCGGCGGCGCGCGATGCCTTCCGCTGCTGGCTTGCCGCCAAATATGGCGAGGTGGCGGCGCTCAACAGCGCATGGGGCAATGTCTTCTGGTCGATGGAATATCGGTCTTTCGCCGAAATCGACCTGCCCAATCTGACCGTGACCGAGGCGAACCCCGCGCACTGGCTCGATTTCCGGGGTTTTTCTTCGGATCAGGTGGTGCGCTTCAACCGGCGACAGGTAGAGATCATCCGCGCACACTCGCCGGGGCGCGATGTCGTGCACAATTATATGGGCTTCTTCACCCAGTTCGATCATCATGCCGTGGCCGCCGATCTCGACGTGGCGAGCTGGGACAGTTATCCGCTCGGCTTCCTTGAGCAGTTCTGGTTTTCGG
>JBOFLS010000135.1:0-32998 GCA_051657985.1 Sphingorhabdus sp.
GCGAGTGTGACGACTGCAAGGTAGTTTTGTGCGGTTTTTTCGAACCGTGTTGCAACCCGGCGGAACTGCTTGAGCTTTGAGAAGCAGCACTCGATGAGATAGCGCTGTGCATAGAGTTGTTTGTCGAGATGGTGTTTGAAGGTTCGCGATGGGTTGTTCGGGATGACAGCCTGCGCTTCTTTGTCAGCAATTGCCTGTCGCAAAGCATCGCTGTCATAAGCGGTATCGGCCATGATGATTTCAGCGTGCAGCCCATCAATAAGAGCGGCAGCTTGCGGTGCATCGCCTTTCTGGCCAGCGGTTAATAGGAAACGCACAGGGCAGCCAAGGCCGCGCACAGCCATATGGATTTTGGTGCTCAGGCCACCCTTTGAGCGGCCGAGGGCTTGATCTTCAGGCCCCCTTTTTTAGCCCCCGAAGCATGCTGGTGAGCGCGAACGACGGTGCTGTCGATGATCAGATACTCAAAATCGGGATCATCGGACATCGCTTCAAATATCCGCCACCACACACCTTTGGCGCTCCACCGGCTGAACCGGCGAAAGGTACTGTTCCAGTCACCAAACAACTCAGGCAGATCGCGCCACGGCGATCCGGTCCGCACAATCCACAGCACCGCCTCGACAAACATCCGGTTGTCACGCCCCGACGAACCGCATGTCCGCTCGTCGCCGATGATATGGCCTGATATCCGGTCCCATTGATCGTCGCGAAGGATCAGACGGTCCAAAACGCCCATGATTGCTCTCCCAAAAGCAACCTTGAATCAGAATTCACACAAAAAGGAAATCCCAAGAGTCCACACTACCTAGCGCACGGCTCCTCCGGTCACCTGGTTGATCCATGGCAGATAGGCCGCAACCCGGGTGTAGACGCCTGGCACACCGTCTCCGGCACAGGATGTGCCGCCTGCGCTGACAATCCCGACCAGCTGCTTTGAGCCATTGATCAGCGGCCCGCCGCTATCGTTGCTGCACGTCTTGCGCCCCGGCGCGCGGGCGCAGACGACGCGTCCGTCGATCAGGGCAACGCGCGATTGATCGCAGGTCCGGCGGTCGAGGATGTTCAGGGAGACTTTCAGCATGACCGCATTGGCCTTCCCGCCCGCATTTGCCGTCCGGCCCCAGCCAAAGGCGGTGACGGGATCGCCCACCGGCGCATCATTGCCGCGAAAGATCGGTATTGGCCGCACTTGCGATGACGGCGGCGAGCCTTGGGCAGTATCGCTGACGATATGAATCAGCGCGATGTCGCCCCCTTTTAACGGCAGATAGGATGAATGACGCACGACGTGATCGATCTTGTAGGTCCAGCCGCCCGCAAGGTCGATCCGTTCCTGCCCCAGCCGGACGCGGTAGCCCGCCTTCATCATGCCATTGTCGATGCAATGCGCGGCCGTCAGTACCCAATCGTCGGCAACCAGCGAACCGCCGCAATAATGCTGCACTGCCCAGAGCTGTTCGCCTGCAACCAGATGGCTGCGAAATTCGGCTGCGTCTTTGGGATAATAGATTTGCGCCTGCCACGGTGCCTCGGCATCGCGCACACGCTCGCCCCCAAAGGATCGGGTCACTAGGGAAGGTCTCGGCTGGTCTGAAGCTACGGCTTCGACCAAGGGCACACCGTGCGGTGCTCGAACGCGCGGTGCTTCCGTATCGCTTTCGGTCGGATCCTCGGCGAGTTGCTCTTCCGCCCAATCTTCTTCCGCAAGCGGTTCGTCGGACCAAATGTCGCCGTCTTCCTCTACGACATAATATTCGAAGTCCGCCTCGGCTTCCTCATCAGGATCGCCGCTATTTTCGGAAAGTTGATCGGCTTCCGCCTGATCGTCCTGCGCGCGCGCATCGACATCGGCTTGGACGGCAAGCAGCGCCGCCAGCACGATAATGGAAGATGACTTGGTCATGCCCTTCCCCCGATTTTTGTCAAGCAATGTGCCTGAATGTAAAGACTAAGCGCGCAAAGCAGGTCTAAGTCAAGCTCGATAGGGCGTGGGCGGTATGGGCATCAAACCGGCACCGAAATATGCTTGCCGCCAAACACATCCTGCCAATGTTCGATCTCGGATACGACGATTTCATCGACGGCATGTGCAAGGCCAGCGACTTGGCCATAATCGAGTTCATCTGCAGGCGCAGAAAGCAAGGTCGCAATTCGCTGCTCCACAGCTTCCAGGCGATTTGCAGTTGATGTGGAAATTGCAGCAAAACGTCCAAAATCGGCAAAATAATGAATGCCAGCCAGCGCACCGCCTAAGGTTGGCAGCGCCACGCCAAGAAATGTGAACAGTTTCGACGCGTGGTGAACTTGTGCCTTGGGAATAAAGTTCATGGCGGCAAGGGCTTCGGCACCCAAATAGATAGCGACAACGAACATCGCCAACAGAAACAAGCGTTCCGAAAAATGCTCAAGGTTGCGATCGATACGGTCGAGCCGTTCTGCCTTGATCCGGTGATAGGCGCATTGGGCTGAAACATGCATCCCAATCCATTTTTCCAGCGCTGTACGCAGCATGGTCTGGTCGATCACTGCATGCGGCAGACCAATTTCGCGCAGGATACCGCGTACATAATTCTCCGGCCAGTCGGTATCCGAACTGCGTGGCCAAGATCCCGTGGAACGAGCGACACCCAAAAGCAGCATGAACGGCGCATGGCGCAAATATTCGGCAACGCGTCGTGTCTGGAACCAGCGTCCGTGCCAATCGCGTTTCCGTCCGATGACGATGATCAACATGATCAGGGCCAGCAGGGTAAATTCGAACAGGGCAAACGGCCATTTGAGGGCTGCGTCGAAAAACGGCAGATAGGCGATACCGCCAATTACGGCAAAGGCAGCGAGCAACAGATTTGCAACCATACCTCCGCGATAGCTATCCGAAAGATAGGTTGCCATTGCGTCCGCACGCGCAAAGCGGCGGATGATGTCGGTTTCGGTTCGATCGATCAGTCCGGCATCTGCGACCGGCAGGGCCTTTGCTGATCGAAGAAGCGATGCTGCCTCTTTGGCAATAATTTCGTCTTCACTCGGATAATATTGGGTAAGCGAAGCCAGCGCGCCGCGGAAAGTGCCCGAAAATACCGCCTCGACCCGGCGATAGGCGTGAAACCGCCTGCGGCTACGAAGAGGCGGGGTCTTCACATCCAAAAGCGCGCTGCCGATACTAGCTTCGTCATGTGGCAGCATTGTAGCTAGGAGCTTTTGAATGGCTTCGGTTCCTTTCAGCAATGGCAGGTTCCAACGGCTGGCAAGCGCCTCAGGCGTTTCGAGCAGGCGCCATTCGACAGGATTGCCCGCATTGACCCAGACAACGTTAATGCCAATTTCAAGCGCGCGGCTAATCGTATGTCTGGTACCGCCTACTGGACCGGGGCTATGACCGTCCCACACAGCAAAAAGCAGGTCGATCTGCTCTATCATCACCTGTCCGGCAAGGGCGGCGCGACCAGACGCGGCCAAGGCAAAGGCCTGTGCCGCCTCTTGCGATTGCGGTTGCTGAAGAGAGTCGAGAAACAGCTTGGTAATTAATGCATCGCGTTCGGCGAGTTCAAGGCAGGTCACATATGTTGTGACATCTGCAATGGCGGCGGCATTTGCAGCAACGGTCGGGCTGCAATCGTCTGTGCTTTCCAAAATAGCCAGCGCGTCCTTAATGGTCGAAGGTTGTGCATTTATTGCTATGTTCAGCGTCTTGCCGAACGGTAAGGGTGCCGCAACCTGCCATCCTAATCGTAACGCAATCTGAACGGCTGAAAGGTCTGCACCCAAGGCTAACAATGCGTGCAGCCGCGGTTTGAACCCTTTCATAGCGATTTTGTCGATGCCAACAAAAAGCTCGGTTAATGCGGATTCGATTCCGGTGATGTTTTCACGATAGATATTATTGGTTTCCCGATGTCCGGTGATGCCCACGCTTAGACGCATATAACGGCCCCTCATCCGCCCCGATTTTGCTAGCACTTCGAAAGGCGAACTCCAAGCAGCATAGAGATATACAGGATCTTTGTTTGACATAAGCGCAAGCGTTTCAAGAATTTTATTAGAATTTTCGTCTTAAAATCAAAGGCTGGCTTCAACCAACGCTGCTGCCGAACCAATCGCCGCAATAGTATTGACCCAACGAAGATTGCTGCAAAGGGCAAGGTTTCACGATATTCTAGGGTTTTCGCTCTGACTTCCAAAATAGCTTATTTCGTTATGGTCCATCATAAGCCACAGCAGTTCGAATGGCTGATGCAAGCGATCGCCAATCCGAATGATCTGTTTTTCATCCATGTAGACCTAAAATCGCGTCTTGGTATAAAAGCCGACCGTCGAGGTGTGATGGCGGATGTGCGCAGGATATTGAAACACGCGCCGAATGTCGTCATGCTACCCTCGCGATTTACCAATTGGGGCGGCTGGTCCTTGTCGCAGATATTGCTCGATACGATCAGGCTTGCGCTCGAATCCGATGTGGAATGGACCCATTTCATCAATCTAAGCGGTCAATGCTATCCGATAAAACCGATCGACGATATCCGCGACCGGCTGGCCCGGTCGTATGGCGCGATCCACATTGAAATGCTGCCAATCGCGGAACTTCCCGATGACGATTGGCACCATCGTTCCATCCGAATGTTTGAAACCCCCCTTAAAGCGCATATCCTGAAAGGATCGCAGCCCGATCCCCTATCTTTCGAGATGCGTCACAAGGGTTCGCAATGGGTCATGCTGCCACGCGATTTCTGTCGCTGGATAGTCGAGGCGCCGATAACCTCGAATATCTCCCATTATCTTAAACGCCGGCTGCTTAGCGATGAATTGATCATGCAGACGCTTGTCGCCAACAGTCCATTTCTTGATCGGCTTGCCCCCTTTTATGGACGCGCCATCCAATGGCCTGGACCGAAAGTTTTGACGACAGCCGATTCAAAATGGCTTGAAGAAAGCGATTCTCTTTTTGCCCGTAAATTCGATTGCGTGCAGGATGTGACGATATTGAAAAACCTGGCAGACCGTATTGGTGCATCCTATCCCTCGTCATAGACGTAAAAAACTCGTTCGCAGGCAAGCTTATCGGATTAGCGGCACGATCCATCGCTACACGCTCGGCGCGAATCGTTACAGTTCTTATCTGGCCGACGTCATCTTTCGACGCCCGAGCCTTTCAACGAAGATATAATTATGCTGCGGCGCAACAACATATATCAGTTTTTTTTCGTATTTATAGGGAGGGCGAGGTTTTTTTGCGACCAGCCGTGTTGCTGCAATGCAAAATATGATGTTTATTTTATGGCATGATCAAACATTGAAATACGCAAGTGGGGGCACCTTGAAGTTCAGAAAGCCAGCAAGGACCCATAATGACTTTCGCATCTTCGTCTTTTATACAAAACCCAGTCGGTAACGAAAAACCTGAAATTTACGATCAGGATTATTCCTCTCACGCGCCGGACACCGACCCGGTTGCAATTGTTCAAAAACCATTTCCGGCTGTGGCATGGCAGTCGACCCCGCATCATAAGGTCATTGTCGCCAATGACGTGATGATGAGATCCTGGCTGACCCGGTTTATCGATATCATCTTGGCCGCCACCGCGCTGATCGTCTTGTTTCCGGTGTTGATGCTGATTTGCTTTGCAATATGGTTTCAGGACAGAGGATTACCGATCTTTGCGCATCGTCGTATCGGAAAAGCTGGAAAGTCTTTTCCCTGCCTAAAGTTTAGAACGATGGTTACGGACGCTGACAAACGTCTTGCCGATATTCTGCAATCCGATCCCGAGGCGGCAGAGGAATGGAGATTGAACCAAAAACTTCGGGTCGATCCGCGGATCACGCCGATTGGCAACCTGCTTCGCAAAACCAGTCTCGATGAATTGCCGCAGCTGTTCAATGTATTGATCGGGCAGATGAGCCTTGTCGGGCCGCGGCCTATCGTTGAGGGCGAAATACCGCATTATGGACGCTATTTTGCGCATTACTGCCGCGTCAGGCCCGGAATAACCGGATTGTGGCAGGTTAGCGGACGAAGCGATGTGAGCTATCGGCGGAGGGTTGTCCTTGACACTGTCTATTGCCGTTCGAAATCCTTCATGCTCGACTTTTCCATCCTGACGCGAACCGTGCCGGCCGTTCTGATGAGGAAAGGCGCCGCTTGATGGATGTTCTGCTTGTCGATCCGTCGCTTTTCACGGCACCTTATGATGCTGCGCTTTCGACAGGCCTGATGGCGAATGGCGTAAGGCCCTGCTGGGCAACGCGCGCCTTGAGGGCGAATGAAGGAGCAACCCTGCACCAATCGCAACAGCTTCCGCTATTCTATCGGTGGACCGATGGTCCGCACCGGCGCAAGGGAGCTGGCTTCCGTGTCTTGAAGGGTATGGAGCATGCCGCCGGTCTGCGTCGGCTGGTGCGCCTGTCCGCTTCGGTCGACCTTGTTCATTTCCAATGGGCCTTGGTCCCGAAGCTCGATGTGCGCGCAATCCATGCAATCCGCCGCAATTGCCCGGTGGTGCTGACCGTCCATGACGCGGTGCCTTATAACGGCAAGGCCGTTTCGGCGTTTCAGACATCGGGCCTGAAGACCGTTTTCAAAGCAGTGGATCGTCTTATCGTCCATACGCCGCATGCCTTCGAGACCTTGATGCGGTTCGGATTGCCAAAGAACCGTCTCGCGATCGTTCCGCATGGGGTGCTGACATTGCCTCCCGCTTCGGTGAAGATCGAGAACGACGCACGCTGGCGGATTGTTCTGTTCGGCAAGATCCAGCATTATAAAGGCGTCGATCTGCTTATCGAGGCGCTTGGCCGCATTGATAAGGAAAACCGATCCCGGCTTCATGTGATCGTTGCCGGAGAGCCGCAGATTGATATGGTACCGCTGTTTGCCCGTGCGGATGCGCTTGATTTGGACGATGTTCTCGAATTTAGGCCGACCCGGCACAGCGATGCGGAAATGGCCGATCTGCTGCATAATGCCGACGCGTTCGTCTTTCCATACCGTATGATTGAGGCCAGCGGTGTATTGTTGCTGGTTGCCAGAACGGAAAAATGGCTGATCGCAAGCGACCTCGGGCTTTTTACCGAAATGATCGGACGCGATGGGGCGGCGGGTGCGCTGGTTACGCCGGAAAACCCGGATGCACTGGCAAACGCCATCCTTGCATCGATCGGTCGCAAGCCGACGCGTCCTATCGCATCCGACGTCCCTGAGTGGACCGAGATCGGACGCATGACAATCGAGGTTTACAAAGCGGCAGGCGCCGATTGGCGTACCGAGCAAACAGGGATTGCGGCATGACCGCACAACGCAAGCTCCTGATCCTACACGACAGTGCCGATTTCGGAGGGCATGAGCGCATGTTGCTTGCCCTTATGCCCGGCCTTTTCGAACGCGATGCGCCTTTTGGCGATATTGCGTTTTCTCTGCCTGCCGCCAACACCCGGTTGCGAGACAGCCTTTCCCGGACATTCCCTACGCTTCGCCAGATCCCTTCCCGTTTTACAAAAAGACGCGGAGAGCCTTATCTTCGCCATTTGCGCTTGGGCTATCGCGGTGCCGTAAGGCAACTTATCGAGACCGAACGTCCCGACACGGTCTTGCTGGTTCAGGGGCGCATCGAAAACCTTGCCGTTCCGTTGACGGTCATCGATCCGGCCATCAGAATTGTAAGCTATTTGCCAATGGCGCACCGGATGAGCGAAATGGGGCGCAGTAGCGCCTTGGGCGATCGTGTGCGGCGACCGCTCTATCGGCGGCCCAACCAGTTCATCGTGCCTTCCGAAGCCGTGGCGCAACAACTGGCGCGGGCGGGAAGCCAGTCCCCGGTTGCGATTGCGCACAATGTTGTGTCTCCGCCGTTGCAAGTATCGCAACGCGTTGCTCGGGAACGGCTTGACCTACCAAGCGGCCGTCGGATTGCGATGTTCATCGGGCGGCTGGATATGGCTTCAAAAGGCATAGACGGGCTGCTTGGTGCGATCCACCGTGCCGATCCCGAAGATTTACGGGAATGGAGCTTCGTCTTTGTCGGCGACGGTCCGGAACGGGATGCGATTGACGCTTTTGCTGAAGACGTCGATATCGACATTCGCCTGGTCGCATGGACGGAGCAGCCCGAACTCTTCATGGCCGCGGCCGATATCGTTCTTCTTCCCTCCCGTTGGGAAGGCGTGCCGCTCGTGATGCTTGAGGCAATGCAATACGGATTGCCGATCCTGGCATCCGAAATCGATGTCTACCGGCAATATCTGCCCGCCGCCAATGTCTGCGACTATCGCACTGTCGACCTGGCCAAGACCCTGCAATTGCTGACAAGCCCCGCGTCGGTCGAAGGGTTTGCCACCCATGCGCGTGCGAAGCTTGCACCTATGACCATCGATGCATCCCGCCGCGCGTTCGCCGATGCGCTGACGGGAAGGACGGTCGCATGAACAGGCGCGTCGCAATCGTCATACCGACGCTGAACGAGGCCGAGTGCATAGGCGAGCTTCTTGGGCAGTTTTCACGCGAGCCTGCCGATCGCGTGGTCGATATACTGGTGGCCGACGGGGGCAGCACCGATGGCACGCGCGCCATCGTCCGCGAAGCGTCTTATGCCGACGATCGCATTCGGCTGATCGACAACCCTGCTATCATTCAAGCCGCCGGCATCAACAAGGCGGCTGCAATGGCAAGAGCCGATGCCGACACCCTAATCCGGATCGATGCGCATGCCGGTTATCCATACGATTATGTCCAGAAAATTCTGGATGCCTTTGCCCGAACCGGTGCCGCCATGGTCGCTGTGCGGTTAAACAGTTGCGGCGTTAGCGCACGGCAGCGCGGCATTGCTGCCGCTTCGAACAGCCGTTTCGGAACAGGAGGGTCGGCCCATAGGATTGGAGGTTTTTCCGGTTTCGTCGATCATGGACATCATGCCGGCATGGACCGCGACATGTTCAATCGGATCGGGGGTTATGACGAGAGCTTCGTTGCCAATGAGGATGCAGAATTCGATGTCCGGGTCCGTGCATCCGGGGGCAAGATCTGGCTCGCCGGTGAAATCGAGATTGCCTATCGTCCACGTAGCAGTTTTTCGGCCCTGTTCCGTCAATATCGGCGTTATGGGCAAGGGCGCGCGCAGAACCGGGCCAAGCATGGCGAAGCGTTGCGGCTACGCCAGATCGCACCGGTTGTTATAGTGGGGGCTTGCAGTTCCACCTTGGCACTGGCGCCAGCGCTGCCAGCGCTGCTTTTCGTTCCCGCTGCCTATTTCGGGGTCGTGTCGATCGCGACCCTGGCGTTGCTGCGCCGTACGCCGCACTGGTCAACGCTGCTTGCCGCCCCGGCCATGATCGTCATGCATTGGGCATGGGGCATCGGCTTTATTCCCCAAGCGTTGAAATCGGCGTTGCAGCAAAAAACCGGGCGCTTTGCCGTTGCCCGCAAAGACCGGTTCCGCACGAGGCGATCCTATTGATGAAGATTTTTTTCCTGCTTTTTGCGATAATAGCTGCCTTATTTGTTGGTGGTTGCGCCGGTAATGGCGATGTTCAGGCACCTTCTGCGACGATCGCAGATGGAATTCCGGTGTACAGGCTGGCTCCGGACGACAAACTGAAAATCGCGGTTTACGGCGAAGAGCAGCTCACGGGAGAGTTTCTGGTTGGCAGCGACGGCAACATCTCCTTCCCGCTTGTCGGGATGGTGCGGGTTGCAGGCCTGACGCTTGCGGAATTGCAGGCGGGATTGGCCAGCGAACTGGGCGGAACCTATCTCAACAACCCTCGTGTAAGCGTGGATATGGTCGAATATCGACCGGTCTATGTCTTGGGAGAGGTCAACAAGGCGGGGCAATTCCCATACAAGGTTGGCATGACGGTGAATGCGGCCGTGGCCACTGCGGGAGGCTTTACTTACCGCGCCAATCAAAAGGTCGTTGCCATTCAACATTATAACGAAGCGGGTGAGAAAAGATACCGGCTGACTTCCGACATTTTGGTTCGTCCAGGGGATACGATCCGGATTCTAGAACGATTTTTTTAATGATGCGCCGCTTTGCCTTTTGCACCGGGACAACAGTCGGGATGCACATGCTGTTTGCAGGCATGGTTGCACCCGCGCGCGCGCAGGGCTTGCCCCCCGAAGAAAGCCTTGTCCGCTTTAGCCGCCATATCGCCGTCAGGGAACGGGTTATTCCCGGTTATGAAGCGCGCGAAGTGCGTCTCGGTTCATTGATCCTTTCGCCCTCGGTGGAGACGGCAATACGATATTCGGACAATGTCCTGGCACTCGATGCAGACCGCATCGCCGATGCCTCGCTGCTGTTGCGGCCCAATATGCAACTGCGGACCGACTGGGCGCGGCGGCTGGTTTCGCTGTCGGCAAGCAGCGCCATCGAACGCTTCGCCGATCGCCCCTCGGAAAATGCCGAAACGCTAGACCTGTCGGCTTATGCCTTTCAGGAATTCGGTGCGGGGGGGCGGATTCGGGCAATTGCCGGTTACCGTCAAGGACGCGAGTCGCGCGAATCGCAAAACGCCTTTGCGCTTACAGAGCGTCCGATCCGCTTTCGTGAAACCAGGGGCGCGCTTGGGGCGTCCTATCGTTTCGCACGAGTGCAATTGTCCGGAGAAGCCGGACTTACCCGAACGGATTTCAGCGATGGCCGCCTGCCTGATGGCAATGCGCTCGATCAGGATTACCGCGATGCCGATACGTTCCGGTTGCGCAGTCGCGTCGAATTCGCACAATCTTCGGCGCTGGCCTATTTCGCACAGGCGACCAGGGATCACGTTAATTATCGCGATCCAGCCGTTCAGGGTTCGATCCGCAATTCGACAACGATCGAACTGCTTGGCGGTGTTCGTTTCGAACTTCCCATCGCGGCGCGTGGCGAAATCGGTATAGGCTATCTGCGCGCCAATTATGCCGACCCGGGGTTTCGCGACTTTTCCGGACTGGCGGTCAATGCCAACCTGGCGTTGTTTCCCACGCAACTGACCACGGTCACGCTCTCTGCAGAGCGCAGCGTCAGGGACTCCGGTATTTCCGCATCGAGAGGCTATATTGCCACACTCGCCGGTGTCCAGGTCGATCATGAATTGCTGCGGTCATTGATCCTGAGCGCCAGCGCGCGTTTCGAAGGCAACAGTTTCAATGGTATCGACCGGCGCGACCGGCGAACCGAATTCGGTGCCGGCGCGGATTACCGCCTGAACCGCAATTTTACGCTAAGGGCCCGTTTCGACCGGCTCGACCTGTCATCAAGCGGCGTGGAACGGTACAAATCCTTCGCACGCAACCGCTTTTCCCTCAGCTTATCGGCAAGGATCTGAGCATGAACGAGCAGCTTCCTCTGCGTATCGATCTTCCTGGCGGTCGGGTGGTTGAAAGCCGCCCACCGTCACCAACATCCACCGGCCCGGCAGACACGCTGCGCCGTATCCTTGCTATCGTCCGTCGGCGCTGGCTGGTTTTTAGCCTGGTTTTTATAAGCATATTCAGTGCAATCGCTGTCTATACCGCACGTCAAACCCCGCGTTACACAGCAACCGCGACGGCAGTCGTCAATTCGCGATTGCTCAACATTTCAGACAAAACCGAAAACGTCATCCCCGATGCGTCCGACGAAGACCGGGCCGTCAATGCCGAGTATCAGATATTGCAATCGCCCGCAGTCGCGCGACGCGTCCTTGCTTCGCTGGAACGACGCAAGCCAGGATTTTCGGCACGGCTTGCCCCGGGAAGCGGGCCGAACACACGCCGTGCCGCACTCGATCTGTTGCAAAGCCGTCTAAGGATTGACCGTCCGGGGGCAACCAATATCCTGTCGGTAAGCTTCACACACACCGATCCGGCACTATCCGCAACGGTCGCCAACGCCTTCGTCGAACAATATCTCGCGTTTAAGTCTGACGCCCGGCTTGGCGCTGCCCGCGATGCGGACGGGGCTCTCAGGCAGGAACTTGATGCGTTGCGCGGCCAGGTCGAGGCTGCCGAGCAGAATGTGGCAGCCTATCGCCAGGCGAACAACCTGCTCAACGCCGATGGCGTGACGCTGACCGAGCAGGAGCAGTCGCTTTACAAGCAGCGGCAGGCCGATGCGCAGACCGCACTTGCCGAAGAACGCGCGCGGCTGAATACCGCCCGGTCGCAGCTCAGGCGGGGGTCGGCAGGCGACGATGTGGGGGAGGCACTATCTTCGCCTGTCGTCAACCAACTGCGCAGTCAGCGCGCACAAGCCAGCGCAAAACTTGCCGAGCTGGAGGTGCGCTATAAACCCTCGCATCCCGATGTCGTGCGGGCGCAGGGCGAGGTCAACGATATCGATCAGGCGATCCGCTCGGAGATTGGCCGGGTCGTTTCAAATCTTGAAGCGCGGGTTTCGGTCGCGCAGCAAAAGTCGGGATCGGCAAGCGGTATTGTGGCATCGGCACGCGACAAGCTTGCGACGAATACTGCGGCTTCGGTTCGCCTCAGCGAGCTTGAACGGCAAGCAGAGGCGCTTCGAACCAATTACGCGGCGATGCTGCAGCGGCAGACCGCGGTTGCAAGCTTGGCCGTGATTTCGGATATCGATGCAAGGATGCTATCGCCAGCTGCGGTTCCACGGCAACCAAGCTTTCCGAACTCCACGCTGAATCTTGCCATCGGCGCGCTGCTGGCGCTGCTTGGCGGCGGCATAGCCATAACGCTTTTGCACTTGTTCGATCGCAGGATCGTGTCGTCGCGCTATGCCGAAGAGCAGCTGGGGCTGCCCCATCTCGTCAACATGCCTGAGATCGCATCGATTGCCGATCGCGCCGATCGCCGTATGGCACCGGCCGATTATGTTCTCGAACATCCGCTTTCGATGGCGGCGGAGGCCATGCGTAGCCTGTTGCTCACCATCGAGCGTAACGGGCCGCCGGGGCGGACGCAGTTCGTCGGGATCACTTCTGCAAGACCCAATGAAGGCAAGTCGACACTTGCAGCCTCGCTAGCGCGCGTTGCCGCCGCTGCCGGTCGGCGGACTTTATTGGTCGATGCGGACATTCGCCGACCCGGGGTGGCGGCCATCTTCGGAGTTTCGACCAAAGTGGGTCTGATCGAGGTTCTTGAAGGGACCGCCAAACCATCCGAAGCCTTCGTTCGCGACGAACGGAGCGGGGCGTGGCTGTTGCCCGTACTCGCCCGCCCCTTCGACCATGCCAAGATCAGCTCGGGCGAACCGATCGATCTGTTGACCAGACAACTCGATGGCGCTTTCGATCTTGTTATCTTCGATACTGCGCCAGCACTCGCGGCTGCGGAGACGCGGATGATACTGGATCATGTCGGCCAAACGATTCTGGCCGTACGCTGGCGAAAGACGAGGGTACCCATGGTCCAGGCAGCCTTGCGGCAACTTGCCATGATCGGGGTGCATCCCATGGGAATGGTTCTGACCCGTGCCGATATGAAGGCTATAGCCGCCTACGCGTTTGATGATGTCGATCACAACTACCGCAGTTACGCAAATTACGGTGCTTAAGCGATGTCCGGTTTACGACAGCCAGAAAAATATACCGGCCCAGATTGCGAGCCCGAGGGCAAGCATCGCCACCCAGTAGCGCAATTGTATCCGTCGCGCAGGCAACCCATCGATGGTGCGCGGCGGCTGGGCTGTTCCGGTCGCATCGGACGCGATCGGCATGACCCGGGGCGATTCGCCTACCGGATTGTCATGCAAATCGCCGCTTGTCAGACTGTTAACGTCTGTGCGGTCCTGCCCTCCAAAGGTGGATTCCTTGTCCATATTCTCTTCCCCCCTGGTCGATACCACGAATATAGGTGCTTCCCAAAGCTGTCTTTTCGGCGTGGTTTGGTACTATGATACCGGCAGCCCGACCAGCGTTTAATACCACTGTGCACGGGGCACGCGGGCTGTTTGCCATGATGGTGTTTATTTACCATGTGGTTAATTCGGAACTGGCAACATTCGCCTTTGTGCAGAATTCGGTTTTCGAAAACTATTTCCTTCGCTCGTTCAAATTCGGGGTCGAGCTGTTTTTCGGTATCAGCGGTTTCGTGATCGTCGGCGCGCTTGCCCGCGCACCTTCGGTACGCTCTTTCTTGTGGGATCGTGTAACCCGGATCTATCCCCTGTTATGGACGACGCTGATTGCGATCAGCATCGTCAGCCTTTTCGCTGGCCTGTGGATGCCGCCTTTTACCGACTGGTTGCTGAACTTTCTGGCGCCGCCGCCCTTTTTTCCCATCCCGCAAGTCAATCCGGCAGCCTGGTCGCTAGGTTACGAAATCACCTTCTATGCCCTGTGCGCGCTATGCTGGGCGCTTAAAAGTCGGGGAGGGTATACATGGCTGGTTGTCGCTATTCTCGTCGGCAGTCTCCTGATAGTGTTATTTCCACGTGCCGCGCTGATGCCGGCCGGAATATTGGCCGCCACCGCCTTTGCTGCCTCGCCGGTTCTGAAGCGCCTGGCTTCATCACCCGGACTGTTGTTGTTAGTCTTCCTGATCGGATGGCGCTTGCTCGATCTTGCAAGCGGCGGCGATATTGCGACGATGACGCCGCTGATACATCCCTTTCAGCAATGGTTGTCGCTCGCCTTGCCTGCCATCGCCGTCGCCGCCATCGGATCGCTTGCGATGGTAGGTCTGGTCAATGGCAGCGGCTTGTTGAGCGTGCTGTTGAGAACGCAACCGCTGCAATGGCTCGGTACGATCAGCTATAGTCTCTATCTGTGGCATCCTGTCGTCATGGGCGGACTTAAAGCCGTAATGACAAAAACCGGTGTATTCGATGCTGTAGGCCCTGGCGCGCAGCTCCTGTTCGCTATTGTCTCGCTGCCACCGTCGCTGATCGTTGCGCATTACAGCCAGCGCTTGATCGAGGTGCGCCTTACCCGCGCGTTGCGTCGTATCGGGCCACGCGAGGGATCGGGTGCGGCACCGGCCACCGCATCGCTGCATCCTGCATCATGACTACAATTGCGATAACGGATTTTACCGATTTACCCGATCAGGCCGAACAGGACCGCCGGGCAAGCAAGATCTTTGTTCATGTCGCATTGATCGGTTGCCTTATCTTTCAACGCTTCTGCGTTTTTGTAGGGGGCAGTCCGATCTACTTCTGCCTTCCGATCTTTCTTGGCTTGCTCGGCTGGCTCTGGTTTACCCAGCGCGCCGAGGTGCGACCGCTATCGCTTGGGCTTTATCTTTGTTTCGCGATTGTGGGACTTGCGAGCACATTTGTCGCGCTCAACAATCCCGATGTCAGGCTTAGCGGTATAAGCATCGGGTCGCTTCTGTCGGTACTATCGATCTATATCGGTCTGACGATGCAGCCGACGAAGCGTTTCGACGGCACGGTAATCTTCGATGTGCTCATAATATATCTTCGCGTCATCGCCATTTGCGGGATCGTCCAATATCTCATCCAATTTGCCGGTATCCGCGTTTTCGCGTTCATGACCGTTTTTCCCGCGCTGAAGCCGTTTCTGATCGAACCCTTTTTCAATTATCATCCTGTCGTTCACTATGGGTCGGATATTCTGCGTTCCAATGGATTCTTTTTGCTGGAACCCAGTACCTTCTCGCAGATCCTTGTGCTTGGCTTTCTTGTCGATTTCTTCATCCGCCGCGACTGGCGGTTCATACCCGTCTATAGCGTCGCCTATCTGACGACCTATGCGGGGACCGGGTTGCTCGCTTTTACGATAGCGGCAATCATTGCCCTCTTCATCGCCCCCCGCGAGGCACCACGCCTTGTCATCTTTGCCATAGTCGGTGCCATTGTCATGGTAATTGCAGGCCTGTTATTTCCTGCACAATTTGCGGGAATTGCAGGACGAGCTAATGAACTGACCGCTACAGGAAGCAGTGGTTATGCCCGTTACGTATCCCAGTTTGGCGCGCTCGAAGCCATTTGGGGGGAAACGCGAACATTGATCGGCTACGGCCCCGGTGCACTTGAGCGTGCGGTCTTCTATCCGCAAGGCAGTGGCAATCCCGCATTCAAGCTTTTTGTCGATTACGGCTTTTTGGGTTTGATAGTCTTTATGGTGTTTTTTGTCGTGACGTTGTGGCGCGGCTGGCTTGCCCTCATTACGCTGTTTCTACTCGTCAATTTCCAGTTAGGCGGTGGTAACCTTCTTTTTCCGCCACTGATCGTTTTGGCCGCTATCGTCTGCATCTGGTCGAAACCTAAAGAGGTATCGGAATGAGACCTGCAATCGTCATGGCCCTCGCCCTGCTGTTCATGCCGACCGCCGCAATGGCTGAGCCCGAAACCTTCGTCTATCGCGGGGCCGGTTGCACCGGACGTGATCGGATGCAAAGTTTTGAGACGCTCTTGGGGCGTAAGGCCGATGGCGTGACCGAATTTGCGGAGCAGGCCGACTGGGCGCACATGCTGACATCGATCGACTGGGCGCTCGGCTGTTGGGAGGGCAAGGAATACCGGCTGTCGCAATCGGTGCCGATGCTGATGGAAAGCGGAACCTCGCTGGAAGAGGGTGCGAAAGGCAGTTACGATCGCCATTTCGTCGCGCTTGGCCGACTGCTTGTAAAACGGGGACATGCGGACGCCTATCTGCGGATAGGATGGGAATTCAACGGCGGCTGGTACAAATGGTCTGCCGCGCAAAATCCCGAGGCTTTCAAGCGGTATTTCCGCCGGATCGTCACTGCGTTTCGAAGCGTGCCGGGGCAGAAGTTCAAGATCGTCTGGAACCCGGCCCAAGGCGAACAGCGGATCGCCCCGGATAAGGTCTGGCCTGGAGCCGATGCAGTCGATGTGGTCGCGCTCGATCTCTACAACCAGTCGTGGCGTCCGCAGGATAAGCAGGATGCACAGGCGCGATGGGATTATCTCGTGTCGCAGCCTTATGGTCTTGCCTGGCTTCGTGCTTTCGCCAAAGAACAGGGTAAGCCCATTGCGCTTCCCGAATGGGGTACGGGCAAGCGCCCCGACGGGCATGGCGGGGGTGACGATGCAATATTCATTGCCAACATGGCCGCATGGATCAAGGCCAACAATGTCGTCTACCATGGCTATTGGGACTATCCGGCAAGCGATTTTGACGGTGAGATTTCCACGGGCCGACAACCGGCAAGCGCAAAGGCATTCCGCGAAGGGTTCGGTTCAAACAGATAAATATCATTTCACATTCGAAACATGCCCATTGCTTGCGTTGCGAAGCGAACGGCGCAATCTTTCGGGCATTATCATTCGGGCTGCGTAGCGCATCGTAAAGGAGGGATAGAGCGTCGGCGGAATCAGCCGGATTGCGTCGCGCAGGCGATGTTTGGAAGCGATTCGTGCCGCGCAACCACTGACCATTCGCGAATAATGCGCGCGGTTTTCGTCTTGAAGACGGGAAAGGCTGCGTTCGGCAACCGTCCCGATGAACGCACAATCGTCGGCATCCAATTCGTAAGGCCGATAAGCGGTAAGTTCGAGCAGTTTTGCAGCCACGGCTTCTTCTATCCAGCGACGTTCGTAAGGATCGAAGCCGATAGTCACGGCATCGATCATCGCATCCAATCGACCGATGTCTTTTAGGGAAGCCAAACCGTTTTTGGCAAAAACGAGGTCGGGTTTCCCAATACGCCGCCGCTGCGCCGACAGGGCCGCAAGCTGGGATCCAATCGCCTGGATACGACCGTTTAGAATGGAACTGCCGGAAATACTCTCGTCGTGAATGCGATACTCCCCTAGAAGGTCGGGCAGGTTGACCATGCGGAAATGTTCGGTCAGCCGCCAATAAAGATCGCTGTCTTCGGCATGCGAAGCGTAGCGATATCCGCCTACTGCCATGATCGCGCTTCGGCGGAGTGTTAGGAACGGATGGATGATATAGGGCTCGCGTGCCGGAATGGCATGGCAGTCGGCCTCGTCGGGTGGACGCAACCGTGCGATCGAACCAAGATGGCGGCCTTGGCCGTCGATATGACGGACGGCGGTGCCGACGGCGGCAACTTCCGGATGTTTGCGAAGATACGCTATCTGCACGGCAAGGCGCTCCGGATAGGCGATATCATCGGCATCGTGGCGGGCGATGAATTCGGCATCGCATAAGGCTAGACCATCGTTCAGTGCATCGACAATGCCGCCATTTGCCTTGCTTAGAACAACTATGCGATTGTCGCTTTCGGCCATATCGCGCAGCAGCGCCGCCGTGCCGTCGGTCGATCCGTCATCGACGATAACAATGCGGATATCGTCAAGCGTTTGATGTTGGATGCTTTCTACCGCTCCGCAAATCGTACTTTGTGCATTATAGGCGGGAATGAGGACATCGACCTGGGGCATTATGTCACCTGCGGATTGTTGCGAAATCTTGAAGCGAAGCGAACCATTTCCTGGAACAGGAAGTGTCCGGAAAGGCGCAGCGTCAGCACCCAGAACAGCATCCCGAAAACAGTCGCCAGAAGGATTTGTTCAAACGGCGTGCTGGGTGAGAAGCGCCAGACGGTCATCAGCACTGCAGCAGGCGCACAGGCCGCAATCGTCCCAAGTGCGCTACGCATGTAAACCCGCCGAAAATCGCCGGGCTGCGTTCCGACCAGCCGGGCAAGATGCGGGCGGTAGCGCCACTGAACGAACAATGCGTCCAAAATGCGCGAAGCGGCCGCCGCCTCGAGACTGTGGAAGGCGGCAAGCACGAAAAGCGTCACGCCGACGATCGTATTGATAAATACGATCCGCACCTGCAACCGGGTTTCATGCCGGACGACGAAAATCTCAGCCGTCATGGCGACCGAGGCAAGGACCATGCTGGCCACGCAAAGCAAAGCGAGCGGGGCAGCGGCACCGATCCAGGCTTCGCCATAGATGATCCGGGTTATCGGCCCTGCCAGAATGGCGACGCCGCCGAACAACGGCCATAACAAGCCGGTAATGGTTTCGAGAACCTTGAGGTATCTTTCCCTCAACCCTCCCCCCTCGGCCACATGGCGGGCGAAATCCACGAAAACGACGCGGCCTATGATGCCTTGAACGCTATACCAAAGCATGTTGTGGTTTCCCGATGCACGGGAATAAAGCCCAAGCGCTGCCAGACCTTGTACCCGCCCTAGAACGATTTCCATCGAACGGGCGGCCGTAGCGGTTAACCCGGTGGTAGCGAGAACCTGCAATCCGAACTTGACGATCGCCCGGGCCCCGACAAGGGAGAAACGAAAGTTCAGATGCTTGCGTGCAATGATCATCACTATAGTATTGGTCAGTATCGCGGTAACGACCTGACTGTAGGCGAAACTCATATAGCGAAATCCCTCCAACGCCAGAAGGACGGTAAGGGCCAGGCCAATTGCGGTGGATCCGGCTCGGATCAAGGCCAAAACGCGAAAATTTGCCTCACGCTCCAGCATAGTGTTCGGAACAAAAGCTATCGCACCAATCAAGGGAACGCAGGCAATCGTCATCAGCACATCTCGGACACCACGTTCGCGAAAGGCATATTCGCCAACAAACGCCACCAGTAAGATGAAGCCGGCAATCAAAAAGGAAAGAAGCCAGTTTACCGTTGCCGCCGCCGATACCGTTTGCGGCGTTAAAAAAGGTTCTCGTACCAGAAACGTGCTCAATCCCATGGTTTGAACAATATTGATAAGGCCGACAACAGCCATCGCTACCGCAAAAATCCCGACATCGTACGGACTCAGCAGCCGTGCGATGATGATCGAACCTATGAATTGAAGAATGAAGAACGCCGCTTGTCCGCCGGTCATCCACGCCATTGATCGGCGAATTGCCATGAATCATGCCTCTTAGCGCTGAAGATCTGGGTTAAATACCATTTGATGCTGCAATGCAGCACGAAAATTGCCTTGCCGCGTCCGACCGTTGGACTAACGGGTTAATTTGCAACCGGACATTGTCTTGAAAACAAATTATCTGTGTGAAACTTTACGAACCGTCATCTCGCCCGATGCCTGCATAAGGTTGTAGACGGTCTAAGGTGCAACAAG
This sequence comes from Sphingorhabdus sp., assembly GCA_051657985.1. Lineage (GTDB taxonomy): Bacteria > Pseudomonadota > Alphaproteobacteria > Sphingomonadales > Sphingomonadaceae > Sphingorhabdus_B. The sequence goes on from JBOFLS010000135.1 coordinate 19,928, forward strand.
TTCCAAGCTTTTAAGCAAAATGCCATAGCCTATCTCATGTCCACCGGTTCGACATCGGCGTTTCTATTTTGATACCATGTTAAAGCCTGGTCGAGAGTATCGGCTTGAGCGACATTTTCCCCAGAGGTTTCCCATGCTTTCATGAAACTGCTTGTTTTTCCGTAACTATTGTCAAGAACGCAATGCGGTATATCCAGCAGAAAGCTCAATATGTGGCCGTGAAGACGATTTGTGATTATGTGCCGCCCCCGGCTCAGCAAGGCTATGCCCTTACGCACTCTGTGCTGCGCCAGCAGTCGATATCGTGTTTCCAGATATTGGTTGCGGCCTCCTTTGGCAAAAGCAAACGACAATTTGACGAGATCGCGTTGTCTGCTCCTTTCCGCAAAATCTTCATCTTCTTTTGGCCAATCCGCGCGTGAAAAAGATCCATCAATCGCATTGTCGTCGATGCGATATTCTTCCGCCGCTTCCATATCGGTTCGCAAGTGAAGCAGTAAGTCCAGATCCGGTCGATGACGCTTGAGGAAACCCATGCAAAAAGCCATATCGGGGCACAAACGGATTTGGCATTGGAAATTTCGGGTTGCAAGATCGTAACTGACATGATCGCGCACATATAAAGTGAACGCGCCGTGCCGTTCGATGATGCGGGCCGTGCGATCCAGTGCTTCCTGCGACTTATAAAACAAAGTTTGCGGAAACTGGATGACGGGTCGACCGGGATAACGCCTCAGTACCTCTTCGCGAAAGGGTTGATACCATGGCCAAAGATCGCCGAAATTGCCGCCACCATGGAGAAAGATCGGTCCATCGCCAATGCTGCGTTCCAACACCGGCCAATCGCAATTTTCCGTCGTCGAAACATAGGCCGGTTTCATGCGATGCCGATCAAGAAACGCAAGCTCGCCGCTATAGATTGCGCTATCGCCGATATTATCATGATCGGGAAAATCAAGCAGTGCAAAGCGCGTATCGGGTGAGACAATATCGGAAAATCCATCAGCGATTAACGCTTGAAGGTCTGCAATCTCCCGGTCTCTTTTAGAAGCCATCGTCAAATTTCCTCAACCAGCAGCGAAAACGAACAAATCACCGAAGTCACATTAACGTAGAATTAGGGCCTATCGTTTTGCATGAATAAAACCACTTCAAACCCCGAACGGAAAACCGATCGATACCGACTGTAAACTCTTGAGTGCAGTTTTTGAAAATATTTGCTAGGCCGTTCATGGCGCAGCTATGCGTTGGAGGGGCCGACCGGCCGTCGACTGAACGAATTGGCTTGAATATTGTTTGCGACAGGGGACGATGGCAAATATAGGGGGGCATCTGCTGACAGGAGCAGAGCTTCAGCTTCACCCACGGTTTTCGCTCGGCGAAATGTCGTGGATTGGCTGATCCCGGTTTTGGTGACGCTTTGTGCAATTGCCTTGAATCAAGCCGGTTTGCTCCGTGTTTTCGATGGAATGGTCTTTGACTTCATCACTACGCATGAGGCACCCAGTCCGCCTCGCGTTGTGATCATCGATCCGGATACAGCATTCGAACGGCGCGGCGATATGCGATATAATGAATTGGCCCGCAGCGCATTGGCGCTGGGCGTCAAAAAAGTAGTTTTTCTAGCGCCTCCCCCAATTCCGGAGTTTGCCGCAGGACTTCCAGGCAACCGAATCATTGTAGGGCACAGGGCCGGTCGCATAGCTGGACGAAAAGAGTGGCAGCTCATGGCACCGGCGTCGGCGGATGCCGTGGCAATACAGGCGGCATCGTTGATGGCTGTTCCCGAATATGGCATCTTCAGGCGACAGCTTGCAGGATTGAAGGGCGCCGATAAGCGGATTCCGGCACTGGAAACGGCTGCTGTCGACGGCAATCCGGATGCGCTCCCTTATTATGTGCGAATGCCGCGCGAGCAGAATGTGCCACGTGTTGCTGCCAGCCAAATACTCGACGGCGATATTGCGGCTGCCGAGGTCAAAGATTTGATTGCCCTCATATCGCCGAATTCCGATTGCCTGGGGTCGAGCCGAAGCTATACAACGCCGCTTGATCCCGACGGGCGGGCCATGCCGGAAGAGGAATTTCGCGCACTGGCCATCCAGACGCTGGCCGATGGCCGTCCGGTTCGCCCGATGCATCTGTGGCAGACGATCCTAATCGTGCTGGGCCTTTGTCTTGCAGCGATGGCATTCTACCGGCGCTTCGATCCCAAGCGCATCATCATACCCGCAACGGCCGCGATCATGATTGTGGTCGTGGCGGCGGTCTATCTGGCGTTGCAGTTAGCCGATATCTTATTACCCGCGACCGCCCTCATATTTTCGCAAGGGTTACTGGCTGCACTGATTGTTCACCGGCGTGAAACCATTCAAGATCGGCATCTTTCACGGCAAGTCGACAAGGCTCTCAGCACGGCTTACAAGCAGGGCGCTTTCGACAATCAGGCCCGCCTTCCAGTGTTTCTTCTGGAAGCGGCAACTATGCTTGAGGTTCGACACATGCTGCTGCTGGAGCAACGATCGAACGGAGAGCTTGTCCAGCTTGGTTCGATCCAAGCCGCCCTGACGGATCTCGATGACGACGGACGGAAGCGAAACCGTTTTTTCCATGCGGCACGCCAGTCGCTTCGAACAGGCGATGCGGCTGGCTTGGTTCCTGGCTGGGAAGGTCCGGTATGGATTGCGTGGTTGGGCGGCGCGGAACGCGACATTTACTGGCTCTATTCCTTTGCAGGGACGAAGAAGCAACGTCGGGGGGAACGGCTTGCGGCTGCAATGATCGGCAGCTACCGCGAGCTGCAGCGATTAAGGGCAAGCCTGAATGCCGGTTCGGGTCGAAGGCAGAGCTTTCAATCGATCGATGGAAAAGTCACCGGGGCTCTCGATCTGATTGCCGGACATGAAGAGCAGATCCGCAATGGGTTGGATGCTCTCGACACATCGGTAATGATCTTCCATCTTCTTGGTTATCCTTTGCATGCCAACGCCGCCATGACCCGGTTGTTCGAAGAAGCCGGACTTTCGCTTGCCGATACGACGCTTCAGGAAGCGATCACGCATTTGAGCTCACTGGAACCCGATCGTATCGCAAAGATGCTGCACGAGCTTCTCTTCCGGGGCGGTGAATTGCGTTTGCCGTGTCGACCACTGGGTGCGAAAGCGGTCGTTCTTCGGATCGCTGCGCCGTTCCGTGTCGCACGGGGCAGCGAGCGTGTCGTTGTGCTGGAAGCGATAGATATAACCAATCTGAAACGCCTCGCCGACTTGCGATTATCCGTTTCCAATTTTATCGACAGCCAGCTGCGTAACGATCTTGAGGCAATTGCGCTCGGTGCATCGATCGCCGGCAAAAGCATGGGGGCAGCCGACCGGGTGATCGGTCTGATCGGGCAAGCCGCGCAGCGGGCAATGAACAGCCTGGAAGAAGTTGCCGTCCATATAAACAATCCGACAGACGATGTGCTTGGTCTTGCCTATCCCGTCGATGCCGGTGAAATCGCGCGTCGCGCAGTCGCAAAGGCGCAGGGCTTTGCCGACGATTTGCAAGTCTCGATCAAGATTCAGGCTCCGGAAATCGGTGGTTATACCATAGCCGAACCGGTCGCTCTGGAAGCCATGCTAGAAGCGATGTTGCTGATCGCGATTGCCGAAACCCAGCCCGGGGACGCCGTTGAAATCAAGATCGGGGAAGAACGCGAGCATACCCGGATCCACATTCTTGGAGGGTTCGGCGTTTCATTCGACAGCCTGTGCGCTGCGCTCGACGCCCCCGATGCAGGCGCCCCCCCGGAATATCGCGCCATTTCTTCGGGTATCAGCCAAGCTCTCGGCTGGAAGGCGAAAATTTCCTATTGGAGCGAGATCGGTAAGGGTTACCGGTTCAATATCGAATTGAGGCGCATCGCATGACGAACACATCCCTATTGGTTGTCGACGATGACGAACTGGTAAGCGAGATGCTTGCCGCAATGCTCGCGCTTGAAGGATATGCTGTAGCCACGGCCGAAAACGGGGCGGTCGGGCTGGATATGCTTGCTTGCCGTCGGTTCGATCTCGTTCTGCTCGATCTTGTGATGCCGCATATGGACGGAATTCGTTTCCTCCGGCTTTTGCCCGACCGGATACCCATGCCGCCGCCCATTATCGTCGTTTCGGCTTCCGTCACCGGCGATGTTGCGCAAGCTATCCGCATGCCGGGCGTGGTCGGCGTTTCACGCAAACCGGTTCAGCGCGAACCCTTGCTCCGTCAGATCGCCGATGCGCTGTCGGGACAGATGGCTACAGGCCGGTAACACAGGCCCATGTTGCCGATCTTCCCTGAAGGCGGTCTTGCCAGTTCGGTCATTACGACGGTTTGGGTCGGGGTGTTCGTGCTGTGTTTTTTCAACCTTCGTTACGGCTGGGTGCTTTCCGGGCTGGTCGTGCCGGGCTACATCGTCCCGTTGCTGATCGTAAAACCGATTGCCGCGGCGGTAATAACCGTCGAAGCAATACTGACCTATCTTATCGTAATTGCCTTTTCGGAATATATCGGGCGGGGCCGGTGGAGCAGTCTGTTCGGCCGCGACCGCTTCATGGCGTTGATACTTGCCAGCATTGCGGTACGATTGTCCATGGACGGTTTCATACTGCCGCTCCTTGCCGATTGGCTGGCCGAGAACTGGGATCGTCAGTTCGACTGGCAAAGCAATTTCCAGAGCTTCGGTCTGGTCATTATCTCTCTGCTCGCCAACCAGTTTTGGAAACCGGGGTTGGCCAAAGGGCTGTATGCGACGGTCGTGGTTACATTCCTTACCTGGCTGTTCGTGCGCTACGGCCTGATGGAATTGACCAACTTTCACATGAGCGGCGTGTCCTACATGTTCGAAGGACTGGCAAGCTCGATTCTTGCCAGCCCCAAAGCCTATATCATCCTAGTGCTGACCGCGCTGGTCGCTTCGCAAATGAACGTGCGCTACGGCTGGGACTTTTCGGGGATACTGATCCCCGCACTTATCGCCTTGCAATGGTACCAGCCGACGAAGATCCTGACCTCTTTCGTAGAGGCGGCAATCATCTATATCATCGCGCGACTGGTGCTGAAGCTACCGGCGGTCGCCAATGCCAATATCGAGGGTGCTCGAAAGCTGCTGCTCTTTTTCAACATCAGCTTCGTCTATAAACTGATCCTTGGCCATGCGGCGGTGTTTTTGGCGTTGGATGTCAAAACCTCGGATTTGTATGGCTTTGGCTATTTGCTATCGACGTTGATCGCGATCAAGGCGCACGACAAGGATATTTTCCCGCGTCTGATGCGTTCGACACTGGAGATTTCGCTGGCGGGGGCGGTGCTGGGCAATCTCGCCGGGTTTCTGATCACGACGTTGACGCCCCAAGCCCTGTTTAGTTTTGCGCGTTCCAAGCCAGCCGCGAAAAACGGCTTAGAGAACAAGGCCGATGCACTGATCGCTGCGGCAATTGGCGCGGCACATCTTCAGTCGAGGCAATCGAACGTTAAGCCCCTGTCTACCGAAACGGCGGAGGCCATGACCGCGATGATCGAAATATTCGAAGCCGACCCGCAGGCGGCGAAGGCGAACGGGTCGATCGTGGCAGACGGCATCCGGGTGGAAAGTACGGGCGATGGGACAATGGCCATCATGCGCGGTGATGGTGAAGGCAGAGACCTGTTGCTGTTCAATCCCGAAGGCCATCGCAGGATTGCGATTTCCGTACCCGACCCCACACAGGCATCCGGCCTTGGGGCTGCGGGTCTTGCATTGTTCCGGTCGGAAAATGCGCGTTGGCTTGTGATTTCGAGCGCACCGGAGCCCGGCGTCATAGCCGATCAGACGGTTCTTGGGCTGTTTCGATCGGCAAGCAAGCTTCCGGAATTGGTGCTGACTGCAGCCAGGATGCCGGAAAAACCGGTCGTCCGCCTCGAACGCGGTGCTGCCCGTACACTTGATCTTGCCTCGTTGCGCCGAAAATTGCCGGGGTTGCGGGCCAGCTTCGATATAGTGTCCAATGCGGACAAAGCAGCCGTATCTGACGACAGGGCCTTACTTGAGCTTGACCGCATCTCGATCGACCGGTTGATGCAAGGACTGGTTGCACCTGCAGCAATGTCCTCCGAAAAGGCCGCGCTCCAGCCATGCATGATCAAGCCTGAAAAGACCGGTGCTCAGCGGCTGAGCGATCTTGCGACGCTTGCCTTCCTCCGCTTCGAAGTGGCGGAACCGTTGCTCGCAAGGCTTATGGAAAAGCAAAGCCCGACAGCGCTCAAATCGAATGCGGCGCTTATAGGATTTTCACTCGAAAACTGCCTGCTTGGTTCTTCAAGACAGTGGCAGCTCGGCGCTGTCCATGGGAATGAAGGTGTCTATCTGTTCGCGGCAGATGGCAACCGCACGCGTGTCATCCACAGTTTTGCAGCAGCCGACCAGCGCGCAATAGAGGCCGGCCGGTCGCTTCACGAAATATGGCGTTCGGCGCTGCTTGCCGTTGCGCCCGATCAACGCAGCATGCGTTTAAGTCAAAAAAACAGTTTCGGTGTGATTACCCAGGCGGCAATACGGGCAATGGGTGAAAAGCCAGGTGAAGTCGTGCAGCTTCAGACGGCCCGGTTTTCCGCACCCAATCCAGCCACCGATGTCGACATGGTCATCGCGCTCGACTATATAGGGGTTTCTGACGATCGTTCGCAGCAAATGCTATCAATTGCGAGAAACGCTGGCTTCCGTCCGGTCTTGGCCGATCGCACGAATATGATGGCCGGGTATGAGAAAGCGGCAAACCAGGCTGTCCTCTATCTTGAGCAGTCCGCAAACAAGCGGCACACGACTTTCTGGTTACGGCGCAAGCTACCGGTGGGGGAAGAATGAGACGCGGGATCCGTTTGAGTACGATCGGACAAATTGCCGCTTTCGCTGCCGTCGCGGGCCCGCTTGCCTGGGGAACGGCGATATTCGCGCCAAAACTGGCAGACTATTTTCTGACTGCCAAGGCCACAACCGGATATGATTTACGCGTATCACGCCGGTTAATCACCTACCGCCTGGTTCCCGACGAACCGATCTCGTTCGCCTTCTCGAAACCCATGACTTTGTTTCGGATATTGAGCTGCGCCGTACTGGCATCCGGCGAGCGCGATCGAGAAAATGGATGGGTCTATGGCTACCGGGTCGAAATGCTCGATATCGGGGGCAATAGAATCGGGACCCATGATGTCTATTCCCGTTCGGTCATACGCGATCGCTTGAACCTGGAAGAAGACCGGGTTCGTTTTTATCGCGGCGCTGCTGCTTCGATCACTCTGGACGACAGTGCCTTCATCGAATCGAAAATTCCGGTGGCCGCCATCCGCATCGTCCCTTTGCCCTATGGACCCGGGGTGGTGGGTATCGATGCCCGGGTTTACGAACGTCGGCCTTTTATCGGTAAAACGGCGTTGGCCGGCTTCCGTCGACGCAGCCCCGACGAACAGGCCGAACTTGCACGCGCCAATGCCTTCCCCGCCGCGTTGCTGACCGAGCAGGAAATGATGAACATCGCCCGCAATCAGTGGCGGCCCGTCGGCCCTTTGGGGGTCGAAGGGCGCGATTACAAAATGCTCGTCATGTATGAAAACGAACGCGCTCTTCTGGAACGGGAGAAAGAGAAGTGACGGCCCGCGGCCGACTCCTTATCATCCTATTCATGGTAATCTCCGGAACCCTTGCCACGCTTCTTTTCCGTTCATTGAACGATGCAACCGGTTTCCATGTTCCAAGCAGGAGTGAGGCGGCAGGCGCGCGCCGTATGTTCGCAATGGCGATGTCGAGCCCGGAGTTCGGAAAGATTGCGCAAGCTTCAGCCCAATATGGGCTTGAGCCGGGCAGGATTGCAAAAGAAGGCTGGCAGGGATTGCGTTTCGCCGAGGCTGGCAATTCCTGTGAAGGGCGAGGCGTATATATATTGCGCGACGATGCCGACCCGGTGCCCGTCGCCTTGATGGCTCCCCATCGCGGTGCGGATCGATGGACGGGGAGTATCGCGGCCCTGCTGTTCGACGAACATAGCTTTGCTGCTGCGGCATGGAACTCGGCCCCACGCCGTTCCAGTGACGGATGCCAGGCTTCTGGCGATGTGACGCGTACGGAAACCCATTTTTTCACTTCCTTCTCGCTTGCCTTTGCCAGCCGCTTTCCCCACGGTCGCATAGTCCAGTTGCACGGTTTTGATCGAAAACTGAGGAAAAGTGCATCAGGCCGCCGTGCGGACGTCATATTGAGCAACGGTAGCGAGATACCCGATGATGGGCTGCTTCTCCTTGCCGACTGTCTGGGCAATGCCTTGCCGATGCACGAAGTCAGCGTCTTCCCGTTCGACACGGACGAATTGGGGGCGCTTCAGAACCGTCAGGGGCAGGCGTTGCGCCGTGCCGGCTTCGATGGTTTCGTCCATGTCGAAATCGCACAAGAGCTTCGGCGCGCGCTGACCGAGGATCGGGCGTTGCGCGCAAGTCTTGCATCATGCCTGGCAACGGGAACCCGATGACCGGTCAGGCCCGTCTCTCGCTGGCCGCGGCACTCGAGCTTGGCTATGCCGAACCCTTGCGTCCCACCTATTCCGATCTGCGCGACGAAGCGGTTGCTGCGTGCAGGTCGAATGGTACTGAAATTGCCGGGTTCGCCGATCATGCGCAGGGCATGGCCCGTTGGGCACAACAGCTTTTCGGCCGGATCCAAGAACTGCACGATGCCGCCAAGCTTTTCGGACAGCGTTTCGCAAATGCTTTGGACGAAACGGAACGCCGCCTTGCGATCATCGATTATGCAAAAAGACTGGGCGCTAGTCGAAAGCAATTGCGGAGCGACGAAAAAGCGTTGGATAGCTATTTCGATGCCGATGCCGTGCAAGAACGCTATCGCCATCGCATCGGCGAACGCGAACGCGCTTTAGCCTATGCACTCGAACGGCTTGGGCTCCTGCTCGGTCATGCCTTGCTTGCGCGCGAAATCCATGCGGCTTCGCCATTGTTGACAGACGTAATAGCGCCCCTTTTAATTACCGCACGCAGCTATCGCGGCGATGCCAGGGTGCGGCAATCGGCGCATCGCTGCCTGCTGAACCTTGCCCAGAATTCGCCTCAGCGGTTGACTGGCTTCTGGGTCGAAAGGGCGATCAGGGATACGCGCCGCGTCGCCCTGGATGCCGGGGAGGATTGCTGGTCGCAATGCGATGCGCTGAGCGCGCTTTTGGCGCTCTCGCCCGACTCGCTTCTTGCCGTACTCGATCGCAGGCTGGAGTCGAAAAGCGATCTGGGAACGCCTTTGCGTATCGATAACCGCATGTTCGTACGCCGTCATATCGCACGCCTGCTTTCCCATGCGGTGAAAGATCATCCGCAATTCTCGCATTACCTCCGAATGCTCGTGAACGATCGCAACGGAGCGGTGAGACAGGCGATGGCAGAGGCGCTACCGGTATTGCCAGCCGAATTGTTCGGTCCATTCTGCATCAGGCTGCGGGTCGATCGCGATCCACAGGTGCGCGCGATGCTGTTCGCCGATCCGGTGGCGATGGCCAAGACTGGCGGGATATCGGACTATCTCTTTCACGTGACGCGGGTGCTTGGCCGCGACGATGATGAATTCGTTCTGCGTATCGCCATGGATGCCGCAACCGGCCTTGCGGCATGGCTGGCGCAGATCGACGACGAAGCCTTGACGGATAGCTGTACCCGACTGCGCGAGGTGCTGGAAAACCTGCGTCGACGCAGCGATAATATCAAGGTCAGGCGTTGGGCGGGTGAGGCGAGCGAGCGGCTTTGGCTGCTATCCGATCCAGAAGCCCGTGCATTGGCGCACGAAATATCGACCGCCGTAGCCGGGCTTCGTGAAGGCAAGTCACGGAAGATTGGCAGATTGCGTGCGCCGCTTGCAACCGATGAGGACAAGGTCGGACGGGTGCTTTCCGTTCTCGCCCAAACCGATTTCGGTTTCGAACTGGAACCCGGGCGGCGACCGGTCCTGCAACGCGGAGATCGTTTCGGTCGCCGATTCTGGCGCCTGCTTTTTGAATTCAGGAACAGTGCGACCGATAAGCGTCAGGCTTTTCCACACACTGTCGGTCGCCTCTATCCCGGCGCCATTTCCGCCCCATCGGCCCGCATGGCGGAACTGGCCCCGACCAAGGTTCCAGGGGAGCCGTTATTTCAAGGCAGTGAGGGCGGATGGCGGAATTATCTGCCGATGCTGGATCAGGTCCTTTCCACCGTCGATCGCGGCGGCAGGACAAAGCTGTTTTCTGCAGAGGGCGTCACCATCATATCCGCCCCGCAACGATTGTTCGATCGGCTCCGCGCCTATTGGAGGCTCAGCAACAATTTTGCCTCTATCGCTGCGCTCCGTAACCGTGATGGCAGCGACTATATCGCAACGCTTCGGGCGCGGGGCGTGGAAATCGACTTCCTGCCCCATGGCGAAGCCGATCCGGCGGCGGCTCGCTTTTTCGGCATCGGCGGTATGTTTGCCGCGTTGCCGCTGTTCTGGGACAGAACGGTTGCCTATTTTTCCACCGTCTATGCGAACACGCTGAGCGATCTTGCCGTGTTTCTAGCGCTTGCCGGGGGCTATTTTTTCGGCAGGCATGCGTGGCGCGGCTGGCGGATGCGCAAATTGCGCAATGGCTTGCCACTCGTGCTCGGCGGTTGGGGTACGCGCGGCAAATCGGGAACCGAGCGGCTAAAGGCAGGATTGATGAACGCGCTGGGCCATCCACTGGTGTCCAAGACCACCGGTTGCGAGGCAATGTTCCTGCTCGGCCGGGCGAATGGCGAACTGATCGAGATGTTCCTGTTTCGGCCCTATGACAAAGCGACAATCTGGGAACAGTTCGATCTCGTCAAAACGGCCCGCGGGCTGGGCGCACGGATTTTTCTTTGGGAGTGCATGGGACTGAACCCCTCTTACGTAAAGGTTCTGCAGCAGCATTGGATGCGTGACGATATCGCAACGATCACCAACACCTATCCCGATCATGAAGATGTGCAGGGTCCGGCGGGGCGCAATATCCCCGAGGTGATGACCCAATTCATTCCGCACCGTTCGATCCTGTTGACCACCGAGGAAGAAATGCTGCCGATCCTGCGCCAGGGTGCGGAGATAGCAAAGACGCGGTTGCGCCCGGTCTGGTGGAAACAGGCAGGGCTCGTTCACCAGAAATTGCTCGACCGTTTTCCTTACGCCGAACATCCCAACAATATCGCGCTCGTCATCGCCATGGCCGACGAACTGGGTCTGGAGCCCGATTTTGCGGTAAAGGAAATGTCCGACCGCGTCGTAGCCGACCTTGGCGTGCTTAAAATCTATCCCCGGTCCGTTATCGATGGCCGGACGCTGGAATTCGTTATGGGAATGTCGGCAAATGAGCGTTTCGGCGCTATGGGCAACTGGATGCGCATGGGTTTTGCCGGGCACAGTCTCGACAAGGATCCTGAGGTTTACGTCACGACGGTCGTCAACAACCGTGCCGACCGTGTGCCCCGATCGCGCGTGTTCGCCCGGATGCTGGTGGAGGATCTGTCGGCGGACAGGCATTTTCTGATCGGATCGAACATCGAAGGCCTTTACGGCTTTATCGAGGAGAGCTGGGCCGAGCATGCTGCGGCACTGACGCTGTTTGACGAAAATACGACGCCTCTTGCCGCGCTTGAAGGCCATGCCCTACGGCATCGTGTGCCACTGTCGCGCGAACAGATAGAAAGACGGCTGGCTGCAATGCTTGCCCCGCAAGCCGACAGGATCGCGGCATCCGATGCGATTGCGGCATCGCGGCAGAACCGACTTGCCCAAGCGCTTGCCGCAGCTGAAATCGAAGATGCAGACCAAATTATATCGCATCATGACGAACAAATACGGCAGCTCACAGAATATGAGAAGCTTTGCGCAGCGGTGAAAACCGGTAGCGATCGACGCCGGCTCGACGATCAGGCTCGTGCTTTCCTGCGTGCCTGCTTCATGGAAAAGCTGGTGCCGGTTCGCGATTTCTACACACCGGGCGAAGAGATTGTCCGCCTCATCGCGCGCAACACGCCGCCGGGTCTGGTCAACCGCCTGATCGGCATGCAGAATATCAAGGGCACCGGGCTCGATTTCGTCTATCGCTGGCAAGCCTGGGAAACGGTACATCGTGCCTGCGTTCAGGCGCGTGATGCCGATCCCGCAATAGCGTCGCGTGGGCTGGCCACGCTTTCGACATTCCAGGAATATGGTGCGCTGAGCGAGGCCCTGGTGCGTGAAACGATCGAAGAATTAAGGACCGTACCGACCGCACCCGAGGCGATCGCCGCCAATCAATTAGAAATGATCGGCGCGCGGCTCGAGGCGCAACTGGCCGCTTTTGCAAGGTCGGACGCTGCGGGTAAGGAAGACAAGGACAGTCAGGCAAAGCAGGGAAGCGGCCTTGGTGCGACGATCACCGCTTTTGTCGAAGCTTTTCTCGATTCAACCGATGCCGTCCGCCGCCGCCGCGCGGCCGACCGGATCTACAAGGCGCTGATCGCCGAACAGATCAGCAGCCAGCGTGCAGCGCTCGAGCTGAAAAAGCTTACCAGCCGGCAAAAGGGTGGGTGGCTTTCTGCCGGGATGACTTCCGCCGCCAATGCCATTACTTCTTTCACGCCGCGACGCCGTTCGGGGGTAAGGGCGCATTAGGTGGTGGGATTTATTCCCCCGATACTGAAAATCCTTTCCCTCTGAGGGCGGGCGCTCATCGGTAGATGAGCCGGAAGGGGGAACGAAGTTAACAGGCCCCCACCGTTAGAGTTTGTCCTGTTTAGATAGAACCGTAGTGCTGAGCCTGTCGAAGCACGCCTAGCTGATAAGCGCCCTTCGACAGGCTCAGGGCTACGGTGAAGTTTCAACTTAAACAGGACAGACTTGTCTTATGACTTTGCCGTCCGTTTGGGCCAAGATGGTTTGCCCGATCCTGGGTGGCCACCCAGGATCGGGCGGAAGGGGACGGATCGCAAAAAGACCGGTCGCTTGCGGACCGGGTTAGAGTAGGATCGCCGCTTTCTTTTCCATCGGGCCTGAACGGATACCAG
>JBOFLS010000136.1:0-2932 GCA_051657985.1 Sphingorhabdus sp.
CGATACCGGCCCGCGCGGCACGATGGTGGTGAAGGATTTCGATCGCGGGGCGGGGCGGGTGTTTTCGCAGCCGGGCGATCTGGGGATTTCGCTGGACGATTTCAATCCGTTGGCGCTTCTCTCGCTCATCGCCCCGCGGCTGGCCGGCGTGCCGATTGCACAGAGCCACTGCGTAGCGGTGGCAGCCAATGATAATCTAAGGAGCGCATGGCCGGGACGGCCATTCCGCTTGAGTAGTGCGCAGAGGTCTGTATCGAGAGAACAAAGTGTGATTCTGCAGGGGGCAGCGGCATGAGTGGCAAGGTTTGGATGAGCAGCGTGCTGAGCAACCATGATATCGGTATGAAGCAGGGGGTTCGGGCTAAGTTCTATGATCACGAATGGAACCCGGCTGATTTTGTTTTGCCAGTCCCTCCTCCTGCCGTGATGGAGGCCCACAAACGTCACACCCAAGGATTTGCCTTACAACGATCCGAGTTTTCGGAAGCTGCAGCCGTATGGGATGAAAAGCGATTTTCCAAAATCAAAGACATTTTCACTGCAGGCCCATTCTACGCGGTCAAAGGCAAGCTCGCCGAGGTGCTGTCTCGCTTCGATCTTGGCGAAGGCGGCTTGATCCCGTTCACGATCTACAAGGCCGATCTGGAGACGCCGTATCCGGGCGAATATTTTCTGCTCAATTTTGGCTGCAGGAAAAACACCGTGCTGCCTGAGCAAAGCCGGAATGTTGTTAGTCGTGGGAGGCATCACAAAACAGGTGTTGAGCTTTGGAGGGTCAATAGCTGGTCCGAAGACGGTGACGTTATTGTATCAACAACGGCGTTAGAGGGCCCTAATCTATGGTTTGAGGAGAGGGTCGATAACAAAATCTTCATGAGCGATGCGTTGGCGCAAGCTCTTATCGACGTCGGGATGAAGGATGTCTTCCGCCTGCAAGAATGCCGTATTGCGGGAGGTGTACAATGAGTGAAGATCCCCGTAACCGGATACTCGGCGTCGAAGTTCAGCATATTTTTGTTAGCGAGATTGCGAATAGTGATTCTGCGGCGCGTGGATATGCCTTACTCCAATCCATCAACTTCAACCTTGAATCCCGCAGCAACAAGGTTGCGCTTCTCGCAAGAAACAATGTGCGCGATGCGATCTTGAATGCGCCAAATGCGGTGCAAGAGGTGTTTATCGATGCAGGCTTTGGCTGGAACACGCAGAACAGCTTTAACAACCCTAATGCGCATCCTGAGTATAACGCGTTCAATATCGAGGCGCTGAACGAGCTTGCTCGTGACGCGGACGCCTTTGGCTGGGACCGCCAAGCCAAAGAGCGCGCCGTCTTCGACCTGCATCGTTTTATGGCCTCTATCAACGATAGTGGTTTTCCACCGGTGCAGGGTTCGACGCAGGCGGCGTTCGATCAGGCCTGGGCGGCATGGCGCGGGAACCGGAACTATGCATCGTTAAGCGCCGCCGATGCGCAGGCCATCGATACATATAGCAGCAGCTTTATCATAACCGCCGCGACCAACACCGAAGTGCGGGCGGATGCCGCGCAAGCGCTTTATGATGCGGCTGCGGATATATTAACCGATGACGAGCGTTCCTACGCCCAAACGCATCTGCAAAAAGGTAATATCACGGCGGCATTCACGGCGCTGATATATGACCTGCAATCGCGATCTTCGTCGCCTGTTGTGGGCGTTGAAGTGGCGGCCGAGGGCTGGGCGGCAAAACTGTCGGCGATCATTCCTGATTTCATCGATTTTGACGCGCTGTATGACAAGCTGAAGAGCATATTCGGCACAGTTGCCGGCTACGCCGACAGCCTTGCGGACAGTGTGTCTGCGCTGGGCGATGATTTGATTGCGTCGATGGGCAAGTCTGTGAACGCGATGCTGGTGGGTTTGGGCGGCAATGCGATTGGGGACTTTGTCGAGTTTCTGAACATGGCCTATGAGCCGATCAAAAAGGGTTTCAAGACCGGCGACTGGAGCGATTTTGGCGCGACGGTTGCGCAATATGGCGTGGCGGCGGCGGTGAGCGCGGTGCTGGTGATCGGCTCGGTCGCGGTGGCGAGCTTCTTTGCCGGACCGATTGCAGCGGCCTTTGTCGCGGCGGGCTGGGCGGCCTGGGGTCTGTATGATGCGATCACCAATGGGGTGGAGCTGCTCGGCAAGATATCGGCGGACCTCGCCGATGTGATCCCCAAGATCGGCGAGGCGATCGAGAACTTTGCCAATTCGATTGTGGAATATGCCAATGTCATCGATCGGATCGTGTCGAACGCGATGGACGTGGACTTTAACGCGCCAGTGTTTGCAGGTGCTGGCGATCCCAAATCGCTTGTACGCAAATATCTGGTCGATCCCTTGGATCCAAGCCTGCCCGCCAGCATCCGCGGCACCGAAGCAGCCGAGCATTTCTTTGGCAAGAACACAGCGGTCATCGACGCAGGCGGCGGCAATGATGAGGTCTATGCGCGCGGCACAGCAAACGCGCAGGGCGGGGCGGGCAATGATGTGCTTGCAGGCGCGGCGGCGCGCTATATTTCCGCAGGCGAGCTGCTCGATCCGGCGAAGACCGATGGGCCGCGCGCCGATGCTGATATGCAGATGCGCCTCGATGGCGGCACGGGCGACGATTGGGTAATAGCGATCGACGGTGATCGCGCAGTCACCATCGGTGGCCTTGGGCGCGACTGGGTGTACAACACTTCGGCCAAGGGCATTCTTTGGGGCGATATTGAGAACAGTTTTAAGCTTGCCGATGGCAGCCGGGGGTATCTGGCAGAAGAGGTCAATGCGCAAGGGCAAGTGGTGCAGGTGGTCAAGACGATTGCCGACGATGCGTCGAACGCGGATGTGTTCTGGTATGCCTCCGATACGACAATCATGGATGCCGGGAAGTATGATCGGCTGAAGCTTTACGGGATCACGCT
>JBOFLS010000137.1:0-7688 GCA_051657985.1 Sphingorhabdus sp.
GCGAGCGCGAACAGCACAAGAAACGCCCCCTGCCGCTCGATCCGCGCCCAATCGAGCAGGATCAGCGCGAGAACGCCCCAGATCGCGACATCGTCGAGGCTGGCATAACGCAGGATGCGCTGGCCTATGGGTAGCCGCAATATTTCCAGCTTTTCGAGCAGGAGTACCAGGATCGGCAGCGCGGTAACCGCGCAAGCCATGCCTATCCCCAAGATCATCTGCCAGGGCTGGCCCTTGCCGCCGGCCCAGTCGGGGCTCCAATGGATGAGTATAAAAGCCGCGCCGCAGCCGAAAAGCAGAGGCACCAGCAACGCAAAGCCTGCGGTAATTCCGCTTTCGCGCTTTCTTGCCCATGCCTCGTCAAGATCAAGCTCTATCCCCGCCACCCAGACGAACATCATCACTGCCCACCAGGCAACGCCATTGAGCGCGGTGATCACGTCCTCGGTGAAGATGGCCTTGTAATAGTCGGGATAGGCCGCGCCCAATATACCGGGGCCGAGCAGCACGCCGCCGACGATCTGCACCACAACCAGCGGCGCGAAATAATCGGTCTTCAGCAGGCGCCAGAACAGATAAGGCAATGTGAACACGATCAGCATTGCGACCAGAAACAATTCGGTAGTGGTAACGGCATGCATTTTCGGCGGTCCCCTGTGCGCCGGTTTTTCCAACCCGGTCGCTCGCGGGGTTACCGGGCGTTCATGGACTGCGCAAGCCTGCTCCCGCCTTTGCATAGCGCTATGGCGATGCCCCAACCAAAGCCTGCGCTTTCGGCGTTGGTTAACCCGCTGGCCGGAGCGCCCTTCGCCGCGTTATAGCGTTCGTTGCCAGCCCATTTTTCAGGAGCCCGTTTCATGCCCCGCACAGCCTTGTTCGTCTTTCCTGCCTTGGTCGCGCTGGCCGTGGGGGCACCCGCGCAACGGGGCGGCGGGGCGTTCACGATTGTCGAAAGCGGGCAGACATTCGCGCGGCTCGCCGATGCCGTCAAGGCGGTCGGCGACCGTCAGGCGACGATCCGGATCGCGCCGGGCACCTATCGCGAATGCGCGGTGCAATCGGCCGGCAGCATTTCGTTCAGGGCGGCGGTCCCGGGGCGTTCCGTCTTCGACGGAGGAATCTGCGAAGGTAAGGCAGCGCTCGTGTTGCGCGGGCGTTCCGCCGCGGTCGATGGTATCGTCTTTCAAAACATGGCGGTGTCCGATGGCAATGGCGCGGGTATCAGGCTGGAAAAGGGCAAGCTCGCCGTCACCCGATCGGTCTTCCGAAAAAGCCAGCAAGGCATATTGACCGCAGCCGATCCGGCGGGCGAGATCATCGTCGATCGAACAAGCTTCAGCGAACTCGGCCGCTGCGATGGCGGCCTTGCCTGCGCGCACAGCATTTACATCGGCAATTTCGCTTCGCTGACAGTGACCCGCAGCCGTTTCGAGCGCGGAAATGGGGGCCATTATATCAAAAGCCGCGCCGCACGGGCGATCATCCAGAACAACGCCTTCGACGATACCAGGGGCCGGGCGACCAACTATATGATCGATCTGCCCGAAGGGGCCACCGGAATGATCAGCGGCAACATCTTTGTGCAAGGACGGGACAAGGAAACCCATGACGTCCTGATCGCGATCGCCGCCGAAGGGCGGGTACGCAGCAGCACGGGGCTTGCGATCAGCGGTAACGATGCAAGCCTGGCGACCGGTGTCGATCGCCAAGCGGTGTTTTTAACCGACTGGTCAGGTGATCAGATCGTGCTGGGGGCCAACCGGCTGGGCCGCGGGATCAAGCCGTTCGAGAAAAGGTAAATCTTACCTTCCTTGCGCACGCCAGCGGCGGACAACGCGCTCGAGGATCTCTTCCTCGCCCCCGGTTTCCTGCCACAGTTGCGAAAACAATGGATCTTCGGACGCCGGGCGTTTGTCTTCTTCGAGCGTATCGAGCGCAACCCGGATCGGAATCGACACACCCTCGCCGCAAATGATGCATTCGCGATTCCTGAGTGCCGGGATTGAGTCGAGGAAGCCGCGTGCGCCCTCGGGCATGGCCGCGCGGACATAGGCCTGATCGCGGTCGTTGTTGAGCCGCATCGAAATGATCGTGCCGCATTGCGAGAGCACGCCTTCGGCCAGATCCGACGGACGCTGCGTAATCAATCCCAGGGAAACGCCGTATTTCCGGCCCTCTTTGGCGATCCGTTCCAATATGGTGCGGACGGCGCTTGCCCCGGAAACACGGTCCGACGGAATATAGCGGTGCGCTTCCTCGCAGACGAGAAGGATCGGACGGTGCGGTTCGTTGCGCGACCATATAGCATAGTCGAAAACCAGCCGCGAAAGCACGGCAACCACGGTCGAGGTGATATCGGAAGGTACAGCCGACACATCGATGATCGAAATGGGTTTGCCATGACTGGGGAGACGGAAAATCTTAGAGATGAATTCCGCCATCGTATCGCCGACGAGCATGCCCGAGAACATGAAATTGTAACGCGGGTCGGCTTTCAACTCCTCGATTTTGGTTTTGAGCCGCATATAGGGTGCAGTGTTGGTCGCCTTGTCGAGCTTGCCCATTTCGTTCTGAATGATGTTGGTCAAGTCAGAGAGCATATAGGGAATCGGGGCGTC
Organism: Sphingorhabdus sp.; assembly: GCA_051657985.1. Classification (GTDB taxonomy): domain Bacteria; phylum Pseudomonadota; class Alphaproteobacteria; order Sphingomonadales; family Sphingomonadaceae; genus Sphingorhabdus_B. The sequence continues at coordinate 2,619 of JBOFLS010000137.1, forward strand.
GACCGTCAGCTTGCCGATGCTTTCGGCAATCCGGTTCTTACTGCGTGCCTGCAACAGACATTTGGCGAGGATATCGGCATCGACCTGCCATTCGTCACCGGTCGATTTGATGAAGACCTCGCAATGTTCGGCGAAATTCATCATCCAATAAGGCAGAGCAAGGTTATTGACGTCGTATAGCGCGCCATTACCTTTAAACGCGGCCGAATATTCGCCGTGGGGGTCGACCATTACGATGTGGCCTTCGGGTGCAATATCACAAATCTTGTGCAGAATGAGCGCGGCACTGGTCGATTTGCCCGTACCGGTCGATCCGAGTAGCGCAAAATGTTTGCCAAGCATGGCGTCGATGTACAGCGAACCGCGAATGTCGCGGGTGGGAAAGACGGTACCGATTTCGACATGGGCGCGGGCGTCGGCTGCATAGACCTGTTTCAGGTCCGCGCTCGATACCGCAAATACTTCGGAACCGGGCACCGGATAGCGTGTTACCCCCCGCCGGAAATTGTAGATACGACCGGTTAGCCGTTCTTCATCGCCTTCACCGAGAAAATCGACCGCCGCCAGAATCGTATTCTGCTTGCTCAGGTCGAGCTTTTGTGTCCGAATGTTGGCGAGGAGCCAGACATTGCCTACCCGGATCTTGATTTGACTGCCGACCTGGCCGGCATTGGCGATCGCGGGATCATGATGCGGCAAAAGTGCATTGATCTTGGTAGCATCAAGGCTGACTTGTGAACCTGAACCGGCGATCTCGATTACGGTTCCAATCGGGTAAAGCGCATTATCGGCTGCTTGATGGGATTTTTGCGCTGATTGAACACCAACCAGTTGTGTGGTCGGAGCAGACATGGGCACCGGATTTGCAGGGTGGGGCGCGGGCGTCGCGGCGACAGGCGGCACTACCCGGCTCGCGGGCGTATAACCCGTTGGCTGGCTAGCCGATGCCGGATCGTAAGATCCGGATTGCGCCGGCGCTGCACCCGGAAAATTCCGGCCGAATTGATTGTCGGTCATCTGATCACCCTGTTGTTGCAAGGACGAATTTAAGGCTTTGAGGTTAATTTTTGGATAAGTTTAAGCCTCGTCCGCTGTCACAGCCTGCGGAATACATATCCGGCAAACCAGCCCAGAAACAGCGATATCAGCACTGCGACTGCCCCATAGAGTAGGCCATATTCCTGCGCCATGATGGTTATGAACCGTTCGAAGCCGGCTTTGCTGATCGTTACGGTCACACTGTCGTCCGCAACGATGACGCGGCCGTTTCGAATCAGCAGCGTTTCAGCGGTATAGCGGCCTTCTGGCACGCTGGAAGGGATGGTGAGGCGCGCGCGGTAGAGAACCTGATCGGTAATATCGACCGCGCCTGCCTTTTCGGCGTAGAGTCCGCTGCGGCTGTTAAGGTCGACAAGACCATTTGTGAAGCGGCGCACTTCGCTTGTCTCTATTTCACCTGTAGGGGAGAGTTGAAGGCGTCTAAGGCCAAGTTCGTAAATCGCCGCGGTCCGGGCATCGACGATTTTGTCTATCGGGCGCGAAGAGGCAATCGCATAATAGGCAGGAGCCGAACGAAAATCGATGCTGTCGGCATTAACCCATATTCCGGCAACCCGCCTTTTCTCGCGTACGATGATGGGCTCCGTCGGCCCGCGCAGCACGACGGCAACGTCGATCTTGCCTTCGGGCGCCGCGCCGCGCGGATAGATAATCGCGCCGAACAACAGCAATTCGGCTCCGGTAAAGCGCGACTGGATATTGATGTTGCGCTGAGAAACGTCGGGCACGAGTTTGGGCTCGATCCTTGATTGCGCCAAGGCGGGCAGCGGCATGACCATAGCCAACAGCACGAACAAGCGGACGATCATAACGCCGCCACGGTATAGATTTCATCGGGCCGCCAGCCTAGGCCCAGCGCCATGCGCAAGGCAACGATCAGAACGATTGCAGCGAGCAGCAGCCGCAGATAATCGGGTCGCATCCGTTGCGCCAGCCGTGCGCCGATCTGTGCCCCGGTGACGCTGCCGATCAGCAGGAAAATGGCAAGCACGATATCGACCGCCCGCGTTGTCAGGCTGTGCACCATCGTCGAACTCATGGTCACAAAGAGAATTTGAAAAAGGGATGTGCCGACAACGACATTGGCGCTCATCCCCAGGATATACAGCATGGCCGGCACCATGATAAACCCGCCGCCAACACCCAGCAGCATCGTCAATATCCCGGTCAGAAACCCAAGAATCAAGGGCGCAAGCGGCGATATATAAAGCCCCGAACGATAGAAGCGCCAGCGCCAGGGCAGGTTGGCGACCAGCGGGTGATGCCGCCTTTTGCGTGGCGGTAGCGGCTGACCGGCACGGCTGGCGCTGACGCTCTGCCAAGCTTCCTTCGCCATGATGCCGCCGATGCTGCCAAGCAGCAGGGTATAAAGAATATTGATCACCGTATCGATCTGGCCCCAGGCCTCCAACACTTCGAACAGAAGCGCACCGAACATCGTGCCCAGAAAGCCGCCGGCGACCAACACTGCGCCCATATGGAAATCGACCCCGCCGCGCCGCATATGCGCAAATACGCCCGAAACGCTTGCCCCCGTCACCTGGGTCGAGGCCGAAGCGGCGGCAACCATCGGAGGAATGCCGTAAAAGATAAGCAAAGGCGTCGTTAGAAACCCGCCGCCCACACCGAACATGCCCGACAACATGCCTACGGCACCACCAAGCAGGATGATGACAAGGATGTTTACTGACAGCCCGGCGATAGGCAGGTAGATATCCATGGCGTTATGCTAACGTCCTTCCCCTGAACACCGGACAAATGGATGCTTTGATATCATTCTAACCAGAATTGCAGCTGTGGTACAAGGCAAGTGTATAGGCTCGGCTAGTCTATTGGCGGCAGTTTTCCTAATATTTCCTCGTTCAGCGAAAGATCGCCGAAATCACAATCTTTATCTTTCATCTGCATTTTTTTGACGATTTCAGGCCATAGCTTTTTAAGCTCAAAGCCCTGATTGATAACATAGCTGTTGAGCTTGTGCGCGTAAACAAGACCACCCTCACAACTAAAAGCACCATTTGTGGATTCGGCCCATATCTCTTGCCATGTGCCACCCGCCTTGCGGATCAATATGGAGTCAAAAACCCAGCGGTTGCGATCAAAACGTGAAGTAGTGCGTCCTTCGGCACGTGCAATGTCCAGTTTTTTGCCACGCAAAATACGTATGTGGCTGATATGAAAGGGGTCAATAACATCCAGCTTGCCCTCCCCTAGAAGCTTGCCAATCGCCAGACGGTCGGGGTGTTTGCTGTGGGTGCGATATGTCTCTACCTTGGGGGCCTTGGCAGACAAGGGCATAACCAGGCTTGCAGCCAATAAAGCCATGACCAGTTTTATTTTACGCATAGTCCTGCCCTTACATTAACCCCTATCCCAGTCGCCCCAATGCTGCCATCAATCGTTCCACCTCAGCCGTTTTTTCCGCCATGTCAGCGCGGGCTTTTTCAACTGCTTCAGGCTTTGCTTTTTCGACAAAGGCGGGATTATTCAACCGCACTCCAAGCGAGGAGGCTTCCTTGGACGCCGCCTCGATCGCTTTGCTGATCCTCGTATGTTCCGCCTCCAGATCGATCACCCCTTCCAACGGGATCACAAAGGTTGCCTCATCGACGACAATCTGCACCGCTCCACCAGTAGGAGGGGTTTGACTCAAAATTGAGTCGAGCCTTGCCTGGCGGGAAATGGCGGGCATTTGACGTTCTATTCGCACTAATGTTTCCGGCGAGGCATCGCGAACGAAAGCCTTCAAACGGGCCCCCGGCGCAATGCCCAACCCATTCTTCACACTGCGCACTTCGGTGACGAGCTGGATCAGCCAGTTGATTTCAGCCACGGCTGCATGGTCCAGATCGGCCTTTGGCTCGGGCCATTTGGCGAGAATCAGGTCGTACTTCCTCTCGCCCATCGCATGCCAAAGCTCTTCGGTGATGAAGGGCATGAAGGGGTGGAGCATGACGAGGATCTGGTCGAGCACCCAGGCGGCGACGGTACGGGTTTCCTCTATCTCCTCCGTTCGTGCTGAGCTTGTCGAAGCACCGTTGCGCTGCTCTTCCTGTCCTTCGACAAGCTCAGGACGAACGGTGCTGGGCGATAGCACCGGCTTGATCAGTTCCAGATACCAGTCGCAGAAGGTGCCCCAGGTGAAATGGTAGACCGCGTCGGCCATGCCGTCGAAGCGGAACTCCTCGAACGCGTTGTCGAGCTTCGCCAGCGTTTCGACGACTTCGCCGATAATCCATTTGTTGACCGCAAGCTTGGCTTGCGGAGCGGCGAGCGTGGTCGACGCACCGATGCCGTTCGACTGGCAGAAGCGCGCGGCGTTCCACAGCTTGGTCGCAAAGTTGCGATAGCCCTCGACCCGGCGCTCATCCATCTTCACATCGCGGCCCTGGCTTTCCATCGCCGCCATGAAAAAACGCAGCGCATCGGCGCCATATTGATCCATGAGGATCAGCGGATCGACGACATTGCCCTTGGACTTGGACATTTTCTGCCCGTCGGCTGCACGCACCAGCCCGTGGAGGTAAAGCGTGCGCCAAGGTACCTTGTCTTTGGGGTCGCTTCGCTCCGGGCCCATGAAATGCATCCCCATCATCGCCATGCGCGCATCCCAGAAGAAGAGGATGTCAAAGCCCGAGATGAGGACGTCATTGGGGTAATGGCGGTGGAGTAAAGATTCCTCCCCGGAACGGGGAGGGGAACCATCCGCAGGATGGTGGAGGGGCACGGGCGAGTTTTCCTGGCGGTCAGTGGCCTGCGGCACGTGCCCCTCCACCCCCGCTTCGCGGCGGTCCCCCTGCCCCGTTGGGGGAGGAGCTGCGTCCGGCCAGCCCAGTGTGCCAAAGGGCCAAAGCGCGGAGGAGAACCATGTATCGAGGACGTCTTCGTCGCGGGTCAGGGCCACGCCTTCCCCTGCGAGCGCCTGCGCGGTCGCTTCATCTTCGGCAACAAAGACTTTGCCTTCGGCATCATACCAAGCCGGTATCCGATGCCCCCACCATAATTGTCGGC
>JBOFLS010000138.1:0-10895 GCA_051657985.1 Sphingorhabdus sp.
AGCCTCATCGATAGTGCGTTCCGTTTCGTGCACACGGTAAAAGGCAGCTGCGGCTTTCTCGATCTGCCAAGGCTTTTACGCTTAAGCCACGCTGCGGAAGAGGTTTTAAGCTACGCTCGTGATGGCCAGATTGCCAGCAGCGCGGGATTGGTCACAGCAACGCTTGCAGTTATCGATCGGATTGCAGCGCTTACCGATGCATTGGAAACGGGGGAATCGGTATTCGACAACGATCCCGATCTAATCAATGCCATGCTGGGTTTTCTACCAAACAACCGCGACAATGCCGCTGACCTGATCACTTCGGCTATTGCCGAAACCATGGCTGAAAATCCTGAAACGGCGAATGATGATACAGCCGGACGCAATAAGTCGCGGACCGTGCGTGTATCCTTGGCGTTGCTCGACAATCTCATGAATGGCGTTTCCGATCTGGTGCTTGCCCGTAATGAGGTTTCGCGCCAGCTTCGTAAAATAGGCGCTACCTCCGATGTCGATCATGCCTTTTCGCGACTGTCGACGACCGTGGCTGAAATGCGAGATGCCATCGGGCTGATGCGTATGCAGCATATCGACCGGCTATTTTCGTCGCTGCCGCGTTTATTGCGCGATATCTGTATCGAACTGGACAAGCGTATCGAACTTACGATTGAGGGTAGCGAGGTTGAGGTCGATCGCGAGATGGTTGAGGCATTGCGTGATCCTCTTACCCATATCTTACGCAATTCGGCCGATCATGGCATCGAAAGCCCGGATGTCCGCCGGGCAGCCGGCAAGGATCCAGTAGGGCATATCCATGTTATTGCTCGACAGTCTGGTAATCAGATTCTTATCGAAATCGCCGACGATGGCTGTGGCATCGACCTGGAAAAGCTCGGGGCGCGTGCCATCGCACGCAAATTGGTGACTCAGGCGCAATGGCAAAAGAAATCGGATCGCGAAAAGCTGGAAATGATATTTGCGGCCGGGTTGTCGACAGCGGATAATGTAACCTCGATTTCGGGTCGTGGTGTCGGCATGGACGTCGTCCGCGCCAACATGCATGCAATCGGCGGTACGATCGATCTTGAAAATAACGAAGGGCAGGGATTGAATATCACCCTGCGGCTGCCGCTTACGCTATCGATCATTGCAGGTCTCTCAGTACGCGTTGGCGATCAGTTGTTTGGGATCCCACGTTCGTCGGTGGCCGAGATCGTATCGCTTGCCAACCGCAATGTATCGCTTGAAACGATCGGCGATGTCATCGTAGCCAAGGTACGCGGCGAACGCCTGCCCTATGCCAAGCTTGAGGACATACTGGAAATAGACGCATCGACGTCGGCAACGGGAACTGCACGCACCTTGGTGATCATTCGGCCCGCAGTTGGCGCGACCTTTGCCCTTGATGTAGAAGCTGTCGTCGATAATGAGGAACTCGTCGTCAAACCGGGTACACCACTGGTAATGTCAACCGGTCTGTATGCCGGCACCACATTGCCCGACAATGGGCGTCCGATGCTGCTTTTGGATACAAGCGGCCTATGCGCTGCGATTGGTCTGGATCGCGAAGTTTTCAGTATCAAAAACAGCCAGGTCGATGCGACACAGGCTGCTATAGATGGCAAGGCCGTATCAGGTCTGCTGTTTACCGCTATGGATAAGAGGCTGCATGCAATCCGGCTTTCGGCCGTTGATCGCATGGAAGACATCGATATTTCCGCAATCCATGAAATCGGTGGAAGACTGCATGTTTCAATCGAACAGAAACTTTACGATCTGTTCGGTATCGATGAGTTGCCGCAAAGCGAAAGTATCAAGGTTCTCCGTTTATCCGATGGCCAAAACATCATCTTTTTAGCGGTCGATGATGTTGTCGACATCTTCACGATCGATTCTGAAATCACCCCGTCCAGCCGACCCGAAAAGTTCGAAGGCATTGTTCATGTCAATGGCAAGCCTGTGGAACTGTTAAGCGTCTTTGGATTTTTTGCTCAAAGCGTTTCTACGATCGCTACTGCTTCCAAACCTTTGTGTTTCATAAGCAGTGAAACCAGCGACAATTGGGAAAACAGGATATTGGCGCCGCTTTTGGTGGCTGCAGGATATGATGTCAGTTTCGATGAAAAAGATCGTAAGACCGCCCAGGTCATTTTGGCATGCGATGGTAGTAGCCAAGATGCCATAACCGACGCACGCGTGCTGCGTTTGCGCGATGCCGTCAATAACACAGCTGATCAAGGTCCAAGCATTTACCGCTATGATAGGGTAGGATTGCTATCGGCAATCGGCGCACGTCTTGCAGGAGCTTTTTGATATGCCCGTTCTATATCTTCTAGCTGAAATTGCCGGCACCGAAGTTGCGATACGGAGCGACATTATCGAGTCTGTCGTTACCGTAGGTGATACGGTCAACGTCCCGCGATGCGACCCTGCGGTAGCAGGGCTGTTCGCGCTACGCAGCCGGGTGCTCACATTGATCGATTGCCAATACAAAATCACGCAGAAACGAAAATCAACTATAAAAGGCTCGCTTGCCGCAATCGCATCAATCGGCGGCCACAGTTTTGGTTTGCTTGTCGACAGGGTTTACGACGTTACGACTGTCGACGATAGCGCGTTGCAGCCAGCGGTAAAGCTCAATCGGCAATGGGCTTCAATCGTAAGCAATTTGCTGGTGATTGAAGATCGTATGGTCATGGTGATCGATCCTGAAAGGCTTGTCGCTATCGATGTGATACGCGCCGCAGCCTGATCGTTGAATCCGTCGCAAAAATGCAAGTCGGCAATTTGGCATTAACCGCTCACTAACGCGAATTTGATAAACTGCCTCCGAAATGGACTATGGAGATATTCTGTCATGAAATCCTGTTTGATCGTCGATGACAGTAAGGTCATTCGCAAGGTCGCAAGGCACATATTGGAAACGCTGCAATTCAAGGTCGATGAGGCTTCAGACGGCACCGAAGCGCTGGATCATTGCGCGACCACGGTGCCCGATGTGATCCTGCTAGACTGGAATATGCCAGTGATGAGCGGCATGGAATTTCTACGTGCCTATCGTGCGAAAGGCTCGATGTCGGCAAAAATCATCTTTTGCACGACCGAAAATGGTATTGGGCACATTCAAGCGGCGATCGATGCGGGTGCGGACGAATATGTTATGAAGCCTTTCGATCGCGAAACCTTGGAAACAAAGCTTCAGATTGTCGGCTGTCTGTAAGTATTTGCCCGTCATGTCAGCACATCAGAAACTGTCGCCAATCGAAAGTTCGATAACCGAACCGCTTATTCGGGTTTTATTGGTCGATGACAGCAAGGTTGTTCGTTCCATATTTTCTAGAGTACTTAGTGATTCGGGGTTGGCCGCCATTTCTGGAGAAGCGGCAAGTGCGGCCGAAGCGCTTCAAATTCTGAAATGCGATGCGGCTGACATAATCTTGCTTGATATCGAAATGCCTGAACGGTCGGGTTTGGAGGCTCTGCCCGAGATACTGGATGCGGCAAATGGCGCGCGCGTCCTCGTGGTTTCTTCCTTCGTCGAGGAAAATGGTCCAGCGGCAATCAAGGCCCTGTCGCTGGGTGCATGCGATACGCTTTCAAAACCGGGACGCTTCGGGTTTTCAGGAAAATTTGGTGAGACCCTCATCGAAAAAGTCGTGCGGCTTGGTCGCTCTCGCCGGGTCCGTGCCAATTACAAAGCGCAACCGAATCCGGCTATTTTCAAATGCGCGGAAGAAGGTTTTACCAAACCCGATTGTATTGCCATAGGAGCATCGACCGGCGGCATTCCGGTCATCTACGAAATTGTTCGAAACCTGCCCGCGTCGCTTGATTGCCCGGTCTTTATCACACAACATCTGCCTGATGCCTTTATGGAATTCTTCGCCCGGCAACTGCAATCGCAGACCAGCCGTACGGTTCGTGTTTCAAAGGCCGGTGAGACGGTTCTTTCAAACTGCATCTACATTTCTCCAGGGAATGTTCATCTCGTTTGTAAAAAAGGCAAGGCGGGCGTGACTATCGATCATCTTGATCGCTATGAGGCCAGTCGATACAGCCCTTCGGTCGATGCACTTTTTGCTTCGGTTGCCAAAGTATATGGTCCTGCAGCATTGGGCGTCGTGCTTAGCGGTATGGGAAATGATGGCGCTTTTGGTGCCGAAGAACTGGTTCGTCAAAAAGGACGTATTGTCGTACAAGACGAAGAAAGTTCCGTTGTCTGGGGCATGCCGGGCGCAATCGTTCGTGCCGGACTTGCCGACGCGATTTTGTCACCCGCGCATCTCACCCGCTTTCTGGCACGCATAGGTGCATCATGAGCACGACAGTAACCTCGCAAGCGCATCAGAAACTTGCTGACTTGCTTGCCCGCGAAACTGGCCAGCAATTGCTGGCTAATCGGCATTGGCGCGTTGAAATGGCACTTAAACCCGTGCTCCGTAAACATTCGATACCGGACATAAAAGTTTTGGCGTCTATTTTATCTACCGACAGTGAAAAAGAATTATTGAGAGAATGTATCGAGGCAATGATCAACAACGAAACATGCTTCTTCCGCGATCAGGCAAACTTTGCGCTGCTAACTGGTCCCGTGCTCGATTCAATTCGCGTACATCGCCAGGAAATAAAGAAATTGCGCATATGGTCGGCGGCTTGCTCGACGGGTCAAGAACCCTATTCGCTGGCAATTTTCTTTCTGGAAAATCCTGAAAAATGGCGTGGATGGAACATACAAATCCTGGCGACCGATGTTTCTGTTTCTGCGATGGCGAAAGCCCGTAAGGGCGTGTTTTCGCAATTTGAAATTCAGCGGGGCTTGCCCGTTATGCTGATGCTCAAATATTTCGATCAGGTCGACAGTGAATGGGTGGCCAAGGACAATGTCCGTAAAATGGTCAGTTTCGTTCAGCATAACCAACTTGAGCCGTCACGCCAGTTGGGACAGTTCGATCTCATACTATGTCGGAATATGTTGATGTATCTGAGCAATGACAAGCGCCGACAGGCGTTGGATCATTTGGCATCGGCATTGGCAAGCGACGGTATCTTGATGCTTGGCGCTGCAGAAACGGTAATAGGGCAAACCGAGAAATTCGAAGCTTCGAAAGAGTTTCGCGGCTTTTATCAGCGGGCCGGAACGGTTGTATCCCCGGCATTGCCGGGCGTACGCCGTCTGATCGCCTAACGCTGGCTTTGCTTTGCTGCGTCATATGTTTATGACGCGGATATGATCTGGTATCCATCCCCCAATTTTGGCGAGCGTAGCTTGCCAATTACGATGCTTGTTCTTCATTATACCGGTATGAAGAGCGGACCCGAAGCCGTCGAGTGGCTCGCCAATCCTGCGTCCAAGGTGTCAGCGCACTATGTAGTCGAAGAGGACGGACAGATTATACACATGGTGCGAGAGGAGCAACGTGCGCAACATGCCGGTTTGAGCTATTGGCGCGGAATTACCGATTGCAACAGTGCCAGTATCGGTATCGAGATCGTCAATCCGGGACATGAATGGGGATATCGTCCCTTTCCGGATGCACAGATGGAAGCCTTGGTTCCACTTGTTGCTGAAATAGTCGGCACCTATTCGATTGATCCGCGAAATGTGGTCGGCCATAGCGATGTAGCTCCGGCGCGCAAGGAAGACCCCGGCGAATTGTTCGATTGGGAAAGATTAGCAAAACTTGGGTTGGCTGTACCGCGTCCGGCAAAGTCATTGGTCGATCCAGGCTGGAGCGACGCGGCGTTTTTGCTGGCGCTTGAGCGTTATGGCTATGGCATCGCCGATGGTCCCAAGGCAGTGATTGCTTTTCAGCGTCGTTTTCGGCCCGAAAATGTTGATAGTGTGATCGATGGCCAATGTCGAGCAATCCTCTGGAGCCTTTTGCTGGACTATGAAGGCGGACCTGCTATCAAGTGACAAGCCAGAGGGCCGGGCGGCCGCTGCTGTCTCTTTATGGAGACAGGAGAGGAAAGTCCGGGCTCCAGCGAGGAACGGTGCCGGGTAACGCCCGGCGGTTTTGGCGAAAGCCGGGATCAGGGAAAGTGCCACAGAAAGCATACCGCCACGGCTTCGGCCGGGTAAGGGCGAAAGGGTGCGGCAAGGGCGCACCGCGCGGGCGGCAACATCCGCGGCACGGCAAACCCCACCAGGAGCAAAATCGAATAGGGGCGGCATATGGGTATCCTCCACTCCGTCGCCCGGGTTGATTGCTTGACCCTGCATGCAAATGCAGGGCTAGAGGAATGGCCGCACATCCGCCTTATCCCTAGCTTGCGAAGGACCATGGCGGAGGACAGAACCCGGCTTATAGGCCCTCTGGCACCTTCTTTCCAAATCTTGCAGCCAACTTTAATCTTGCAAACAGGCCAATCGTCTGTCGCAGTATTTTTCCTTTTGATTTACATGGCCCTTAATTTGTGGTTGTCTGCAATTCGAAGGATATCTGTCAATTAGAGGGGAACATAAATGTCATTGGTAGATCGTGTAAAAAATATCCTGATATCGCCAGCTTCCGAATGGGAGGTGATCGCTAAAGAGCCTGCAACGGTCGGCGGCTTGTTTACAAGCTATGCTGCCATTCTTGCTTTGTTGCCAGCCATAGCGAGCCTATTGTTTCTTGGTGTGCTCGGTATCAGCCTTGGCGCGATGGGGCCTGCCGGAGCGATGGTTTCAGGGCTTGGTATGGGCTATTGGATAACAACCGCAATTGTCAGTTATGTCGTTGGGTTGGCGTTGTTATGGCTTGTTGCGTTCATCGTGAAGTCCATTTCTCCCAGTTTTAATGGCAACTCCGACATGGTGCAGGCAACCAAGTTGATGGTCTATTCGGCAACGCCAACATGGGTAGCCGGGCTTGTTGCATGGATCCCTGTCATTGGTTTCATCTTCTCGCTCGCTGCAATGGCTTATGCTGTTTATCTGATCTATTTGGGCGTCCGCCCTGTACTTGAGGTACCACAGGAAAAAGTTGCGGGTATGACGGTCGTAACGGTTTTGATTTATATCGTCATTTCCCTTGTAGTTGGCGGTCTTATCGCCGCAGCCTTCATTGGCATGTTCTTTTCAGGTGCTATGATGGCGGGTGCCGCCAGTATGTAATTTTGCCGATTTCGGCCTAGCAACCGGACCATGCCCTCGCTACATGCGGTGGCATGGTTCGATCCTCTCGCAGCAATGACTGGGGTTTTCCCCGTTGGCGTGAATATGGCGCCACCCGCGAAGCGCAAACCGTTCGACTTTGCGATCGGGTCGGTTGCGATAAAGCGGGGACTTGCCCTGCACCAAAATCGCCGAACAATCCCGAACGCTGGATGTTTTGCGAAGAACATGCTGCCGAATACAACAAAGGTTGGGATTATTTTGCCGGGCTGACCGCCGAAGAGGCTGCTGAGCGCGAGTCGAACGAACGTCGCGACAGCAGCGGTTATCGCGAATCGGCGCATTATGGTTGGACCGGCCCCGGTGATGGTAGCCGCAGCCGTGACGAGATGCGTGCGCTTGAACTTTTCGGCCTTGACCCTGATGCCAGCTTTGATGATGCCAAAAAGGCTTGGCGTAAGATCGCCAAGGAAACCCACCCCGACGTGAACCCTGGCAATGCCGATGCTGCCAAAGCCTTCCAGGCAGGGCAGGCGGCCTATGATGTGCTGCGCGCGGCTGAAGAGCGTCGCGAGTGGAAGGGATGAGGCGCCACTCGCTTCTATCATTGATCCTGTTTTTTGCTTTGGGTGTAAAAGCGATAATCCCTGCCGGCTGGATGCCGACGGGGGAAAAAGCCTTTGAGATAGCAGTTTGCACCGGCGTCGAAACGCATATCGTCTGGCTGGATAGCAAAGGCAATCTGCATAAGCAGGACCCGAGCAGAAAAAGCGCCGATACCTCGGATGAAGAACCTTGCGCATTTGGCGGGCAGGCAAGTGTGGCCAATATTGCCACTATTGCGCCTTTGGTCGTAAAACTTGCTGCTACTCAACAACCGGTCATTGCGCCATCCGTCGTTACCGTTGGTCAGGGTCTTGCGGCCCCCCCGCCTCCCTCCACAGGACCACCCTTGCAAATTTGATAATCCGCCGCGCTCCGCCGCGCGTCTCTATTTGTCATTTGCGGGAGAATTACCGTGCATATCGAACCCATAGCGGCGTCCAGACGCGCTGCATTTTACCGAACCATTTGGCGCTGGCATTTTTATGCCGGGCTTTTCGTAATTCCTTTCATCCTGATTCTTTCGCTTACCGGCGCGATTTACCTTTTCAAGCCGCAGATCGAGCGGTGGGAAGAAAGCGCGTTTCGCGGCTTGCCAACGGCGGCCAGCGTCGTGCCGACTATTCAAATGGAGGCGGCGCTATCGGCCTATCCTGGTTCGCAATTTTACAGTTATCGTCTGCCCGCTGCACAAGGCGATGCCGCGATGATCCACTTGGCCATGGCCGATGGCAAAAACATGCGCGATGTTTTTGTTTCGCCCCAGGGCAAGGTGTTGGGCAGTATCGATCCGGACGACCGGATCGCGCGCACAGTTTCCAAAATCCATGGTACATTGTTGGCGGGAAGATATGGCAGCTGGCTAGTGGAGCTGGCCGCAAGTTGGGCGATAGTGATGATCCTTTCAGGGCTTTACCTTTGGTGGCCAAGGGGGCGGGGATTGGCAGGCGTAGTCTGGCCACGCCTTCGTCAGGGGAAAGCCGCATTTTGGCGCGATCTGCATGCAGTCACCGGTTTTTGGGTATCGGGGCTTGCGCTCATTCTGCTGATCAGTGGCTTGCCCTGGACCAGTGTGTGGGGCGATGCCTTTCAGGTTGTGCGTAATGAAATGGGCTGGGTGCAGGGCGCACGCGATTGGAAGACGAGTGAAGAACCCGAGCATGCAGATCATGACCATGCCGCGATGCTGCGCCAGCAGGCGGTAGGTACCCCTTTGATTGGTTTCGATGCTATAGTAAGCTTGGCATGCAAACAGGATTTGCCGAACCCTATTATGATCAAACCGCCCGGTGCTCCTCAACGTTTCGGCGCACTCAGCCAGATGGCCTGGACGATCTCAAGCGAAAATCAGAACCGACCGGTAAACAGGATTTTGTTGGTGGACGTAGCAACGGGGCGGATTTTATCCGACGAGGTTTTTTCTGCAAAGCATCCTATCGACAAGATAGTAGGTTACGGGGTTGCCTGGCATGAAGGCGCTTTATTGGGTTGGGTGAACCAGCTGATCGGCTTGCTTACGGCAGTGGCGCTTATTACCCTGGCCATAAGCGGGTTTATATTATGGCGCAGGCGGAGGCCGGATGGAGAACTAGGCGCGCCTGTAGTAAGCAGGGTTCCGGCGCGTATGGCTGGCGTTATGGTGATACTGTTCGCGCTTGCAGCGTTGCTACCACTTCTGGCCGCATCGTTGATAGTGCTATGGTTGTTTGATCGCCTGATACTGCCCCGCTTGCCAAGTTTTTCACATTGGTTGGGTGTTAGAGCACGATGATATTAGGATGATTGATCACCATAGCCCTGGCTTGTCACTGCCGAAGACGGGCAAATCCTAATAATGACTATGAATAAAATCATACTTGGACAAGCTCAGCGCTACGGCCTTATTTGAAGAACAAACTCTAGTTGCATTCAGCCTGCATAACGCGCAGCCGTTTCCCGGATCAGTGCAATCATATTGGGTATGCCCTGCGTCCGGTTCGAACTCAGTTGGCTTTTGAGGTCGAACGGGGCGAGGGCATTTTCGATATCCGTCGCGCCGATTTCGTCGACACTTTTGCCTTCGACGGTTTTCAATACCAGCGCAATGATACCTTTGGTAATTGCGGCGTTGCTATCGGCTAAGAAAGTCAGCTTGCCATCCCTGATAATGGGATAAACCCAGACCGAAGCCGAACAGCCGCGCACTAGTGTGGCATCGGTTTTCAGCGCATCGGGCATTGGGGGCAAGCCCTTGCCCAGATCGATCAGCAGGCGATAACGATCGTCGGCGTCGAGAAATTCATATTCGTCTTGGATATCGGCAAGTGCAGTCATGGCGGCTGCGCATATGGCCTGGAGGTTCAGATATCAATGCCCGCAGCAATGGCTTCGAGCTTTTTGACGCGTTCCTTGAGATCTGCGACCTCGATCCGCGATACTGCCGAGGGGACACCTTCGGTCGAGGGACGCTGATGCGTTTCCAGCTCGGCGCGCTTGTAATCGATCCAGTCGCGCCAGCCGCGCAGGCCGGCGGCAGCGATCAGGGCGACGGTAGCGAGGGCAACCGCGCTGATGGTGATATAGAAGCTGGGATCCTGGGGCATGGTTCCTTCCTTCCTTTTCTGCGTTATCGGTCGCGCAGCGCTTCGATCTGGCGGCTGACGTCGTTGGCGCTGCTATTGTCGGTGGCGATGCGCTCGAGAACCTGGATGCGTTCTTTCAGTGTGCGAATTTCATCCTGCATCTTCTGAGCATCACCGCTCTCAATCTGGCGCTGGGTGGTATTGCCCATCATGTCGACATCTTCGATGATGCCAGCCTGCGCCTTGTATTTGGAATTCAGCACCTTGCCGATGGTGGCGATCAGCACGATTGCCACAACCATGGTGAACGGGTCGCCAATCATTTCAACACTTCCTTTTCATGGGCAGGTTCGACCTGCGGGGGCAGGGCGCGGAGCGCTTCGATCTCATTCGCCAGACTATAGCCTTGGTCTGTTACGATGCGTTCGAGCACCGCAACACGCTCTTCCAAGCGCCCTTTGTCAGCCGCATATTGCGCAGCCTTTTCAGCGATGCTCTGTGCGTCCAATTCCATTTGCCGCGTTTTCATCTGCAGCCAAGGGCGAAAGATCGCGCCGGCAAAGATGGCAAGCAGGCCGCAACTGATGCCGAGGATGGGGATAAGGAGAGGGCTCATTTCGGGTCGTTCCTATGGTTCAGTTGGTCGGGCC
>JBOFLS010000139.1:0-12095 GCA_051657985.1 Sphingorhabdus sp.
ATCGAGTGCTGCTTCTCAAAGCTCAAGCAGTTCCGCCGGGTTGCAACACGGTTCGAAAAAACCGCACAAAACTACCTTGCAGTCGTCACACTCGCTGCAACCGTCCTATGGCTCAGGTAACTGTCCACACTGCCTAGACTCCGTGACATTAGATTGATTTATTCCCCGTTCCTCCTGAGTAGCCCTGGTGCCGCAGGCGGCGCTTGCGCCAACCCGAAGGCTGAAGGGCGTATCGGAGCCGAAGGCCACCGAAGGTGAACGATGCTTCGATACGGCACTTCGCCCTTACGGGCTCAGCACCTACTCAGCACGAACGGATCAATATAATGTCATCAGGCTTTAAGCAGAGCCAAGCGATTAAGATCCTTGGGACGCCCGAAAAGTTTCAACAGCGATGCCAATTCGCCTATATCGGGGACATAAACCCTTTCATCGCCCACAACGAACGATTGGCGCGTGCGGCATTCGATAGGATGCCATTGGTGCTGCACACAAACCGAAAATCCAGCCATGAACTCGACCGGAATGGCAGGCTGATACCAGGCAAAATATTCTTTCGAAGCAAAAAGCGGATGCGGGCGGGCGGGCATATAGGGAATAGCCAATTGGTGACGGACACGGCATGCGTCATCCACGGATAACAGGATATCAATATCTTTGACACCGACGTCCTGCTGAAGATGGATTGCTATCGCGGCACTGCCGATGATCCACCACGGGTCTCGCGATAAAGCCATGACCGCCGCAACCGCCGTCAACGATGACGACAGGTTGGTTGGCAGTCCGGGGTTCAAATCGAAAAGCTCGATCCGCAGCCGCAACCTGCCTGGGCCTGGGGGTTGGTGACCTGAAAACTCTTGCCCCCCAGTGATTCGACGAAATCCACAGCCGAACCGCGGACCAGATCGAGACTGACCGAATCGACCACCAGTTTCGCCTTGCCGGCTTCGGCAACGACATCATCGACCTCAATCCCGTCGGCCAGTCCGAAGCGATATTGAAAGCCCGAACAGCCTCCACCCTCAACCGACAACCGAAGCACTGGTTCTTTACCAAGCTTTTCAGCAATTTCGGCAACGCGGCGTGCGGCGTTGGGGAGCAGTTGAATGTCGGGATGTACGGTCATGTCACCAATGTAGGAGCAAACAAAAAGGGCGGCAAGGTGTTACCACCCGGCACGCCCCCAGATTTACACCCTCTCCCAAAGGTGATGCGTTACGGTCGGTTGCCTATTTGGCGGGACCGCCCATTGCCGTAGTACCAGTGTCGTTACCGGCAATCAAGGACTTTGACATATTTGTTGCAGATTCCAGGAAACTTGCCGGATTGATAGGCTCTCCGGCGATGCGGACTTCGTAATGCAAATGGCTGCCGGTCGAACGACCGGTTGATCCCATAAAGCCGATCACGTCGCCTTTGCGGACACGCTGGCCAGAATAAACATTCATTGCCGAAAGATGGCCGTACCGCGTCTGAATGGCGTTGCCATGTTCGATTTCAATATATTTGCCGTAACCCGAAACCCACTGTGCCCGGCCAACGGTGCCATCGGCCGTCGCATAAATCGGGGTTCCGATCGGCCCGGCAATGTCCAGACCCTTGTGGTTTTTGCGGCGACCCTGAAAAGGATCGGTGCGATACCCATATTGGCTTGTCATACGCATGACTTCCACGGGATTGATCGAAGGTATTGCAACCATGGTTTTGCGGGCGGAGCCGTTCACCTGCCCCCAACTATCATGCAGGGCGCGAAACTCGGGATCGGAAACGCCAAGAGCGGTCTTGTTCGCAGCCACATCTTCAGGTTTCACACGGAAGGCATCCGAAGCGGCGGCGGCGGAATTGGCAAATGCGGGAGTAGCGATTGCGACCGAGGCCGAAATGATGATGCCGCCTTTAAGCAACATCTTTCCCATCAGTGATTGGCCTTTGGCCAAAACGCTGTGTAGCATGCGGTTATACGACCCTTTTTTTGTGAGTTCCAAACCTTGTCTGGAACCAACCCCGACTTACGGCATTGAATGCCTACCCCTTATGGACATCGATGTAGGTGGAATGATCAGGCAATTGCAACCTGCATGTAATAATCGAGCGTTAGACCGGCCTTTGAACGCGCCGAGTCGTTGAATGGTGGCCTTATAGCACCATTAAAGTGGCGGGTTACCAAGGTTTTCCAGTAAGGTTTTGGTAATAACTGACGATCGCGACAAGCCGTTTCGAACCACTTCGTTCCGGCGGAAACATGCCGAATTTCATCGTAAAATATACGATTAAGAATTTTTGCGGAAGACGAATCGCCTACACTTTCGAATCGCCGAACGGTCGCCGGGGTAACATCCAGTCCGCGTGCTTCCAGCACCATTGGTACAATGGCCAGTCTTGCCAGTACATCGCCGCGCGTTTCAAAAGCGGCTTCCCAAAGCCCATCATGTGCGGGCAGAGCGCCATAATAACTACCCAGTTGCTTGAGGCGCCGGTCAAGCAGCGCAAAATGCATCGCCTCATCCGCACCGACACCCAACCAATCATCGGTAAATTCTCGGGGAAAAGCATTGCCGAACCGCCCGACCAAATCGAAAGCCAGGTCGATTGCGACAAATTCTATATGCGCAAGCGCATGCAAAAGCGCGATCCGCGTCGCTTCCGAACCCGCCTTGCGGCGTTTAGGCATGAAACGCGGTGCAAGCAGTTCGGGCTTTTCGGGGCGCGCCGGATAGTCGGGCATTCGGGCATCGAAGCGATGCTCCAGCCGCCCCAACCGCCAGTTGCGCGCCACTGCCCTTGCACGCATCAGTTTGACCTGCGGGTCGGCCGTTTCCAGGATGGATTTACAGGCTTGGCCGAGAGTCAAAGGGCTTTGGCCGCTGCCAGAACTTCTTCGGCATGCCCTTTTACCTTCACATTGCGCCAAATCTGCGCGACCTTGCCATCCTTGCCGATCAGGAAGGTACAGCGTTCGATGCCCATATATTTCTTGCCATACATCGACTTTTCAACCCAGGCACCCATCCGCTCGGTCAGATCGCTCTCTTCATCGGACAATAATGTAACCGCCAGCCCATATTTATCGGCGAATTTGGCAAGTTTTACGGGCTTGTCTTTCGACACGCCATAGACCGTTACGCCTGCCTTTTCGAAGTCGGCGGCAAATGCCGTAAAATCCTTGGCTTCGTTGGTGCAGCCCGGCGTATCGGCCTTGGGATAGAAATAAAGCACGCACGGCATCTTCAGTTCGTCAGCCGGAACAGCCGTCCCCTTGCTATCCTTTACTATCACCTTCGGAAGCGTATTTCCAACCGCCATCATTCCGCTTTCTCCTTATAGCCCTGCCATGTCGCCGATATAACGGCCTTAGCGTCTTCAACAGAGGTCATCAAATCGTCCCAACCGTCAAAATCCAACGCGCTTGCGACCAGCTTTTGCGCCGGTTCCGGCGGGATTTCGCCATTTGGTGCCACCAACCGCAGCATGATCAGCAAACGGGTGAGTAACATTTGCGCTGCACCAAAGTCAGGGGGCAAAAGCCCCGTATCGATCAGATGTTCTGCCGCCCGATCGAGCTGCGGATGCAGGCCCTTGCCATATTCCAACTGCAGTGCATGGATGCAGAATTCCGCGTCCACCAGCCCGCCCGGACACAGCTTGATATCGAGCGGCCCCTTGGGCGGCTTATGCTCGGCCATCTCTGCGCGCATGGCAACGATATCCTTACGCAGTTTTGCCCGATCGCGCGATTGGCCGAGGACATTGCTAATAATTTTATCAATCTCGGTCGATGAGCCATAAACCACGCGTGCGCGAGTTAGCGCCATATGTTCCCAGACCCAGGCTTCTTCGCGCTGATAGCGGGCAAAGCTGTCGGTCGAAACGCACAGCAGCCCTTGCGCACCCGATGGCCGAAGCCGCGTATCGATTTCGTAAAGCGCGCCGCTCGCCGTTTGCAAGCTTAGCGCCCCAACAACACGCTGAGCCAGCCGATTGAAATATTGGGTAACGCCAAGCGGACGACGACCATCGGATTCGCCATCATATTCACCGGTAAATAGCAGCACCAGATCAAGGTCGGACGCATGCGTCAGCGCCTGCCCGCCCAATCGGCCGTAAGCGATAATTATAAATTCGCTGCTTGGCACTTTGCCGTGAACGCTTTCAAATTCGGTCACCGTCGCTATGGTCAGCTTGCGCAGCGCCACTTCGGCCAGTTGCGCATAGGCACGCGAGACGTCGAGCGGATCGTGCCGCCCTTCGATCAGCTGCACACCTAAAGCGAAACGTTTTTCGCCAACAAAGGCCCGAACCAGATCGAGCAGTCTTTCATAATCCTGATCCGCAGTGCGCCGATCAAGTTCGCGTTCGAGCGCATCGATGCTTTCCGGCAAATCGAAAGCGGTCGCATCGATCAGCCCATCCAGATGCTCGCTGCGCCGGGCAAGCGCGTTGGCAAGCGTCGGGGCATAGCTCAATATATCGGCCAACAGTTTTAACATTCCCGGCCTGGCATCCAGCAAATGGAAAAAGTTGATCGCGCTGGGCAAGCTTTCGATCATGTTGTCGAACCGGGCAAGGGCCACTTGTGGATCGGGAGCTTGCGCCAGCACCTCCATGATCTTTGGCAACACGCCTTCAAACGCTTCGCGGGCGGAGGGGGAACGAACGCTGCGCAGCTTGCCGCTGCGCCACCGGACCAGCCGCTCGGCTACTGCAGCCGGATCGGCATAGCCCATTGTCTGCAGTTGATCCTGCAAAGGCAAGTTTTCTTCCGCCAGCCGGTGCTGCCGGTCGTCCTCATCGCCAGCGAGCCCGTCATAGATAACGCTAACCCGGTGGACGACAGGTTGCAGCAGCGCGATCAGCGCTTGCCCATCGTCCAGCCCGTGCAGGCGTGCTGCACGGTCGAGTTCATCGGCATTTTCAGGTAAGCTGTGTGTCTGTCTGTCGGCCAGCATCTGCAGTCGGTGCTCTATGGTGCGCAGTGTCCGATAGCCTTCTGCAAGCTCTACCGCTTCATGCCCGGCTATCCGCCCGGCCTCGGCCAGCAGCGCCAACGCCGCGCGTGTATCGGCAACACGCAAGGCCGGATCGCGCCCGCCATGAATCAGCTGATGCGCCTGTGCGAAAAATTCGCATTCGCGTATCCCGCCCCTGCCCCGTTTTAAATCATAGCCCGGACCCAAAATCTGCCCGCGATGATAATGATCGCGGATCTGACCAGACATAGCGCGGATATTGGCGATCTGCCCGAAATCGAGGCTGCGTCGCCAGATGAAGGGCTGGATGCTCTTCAGGAAATAGGCCCCCAGCGCCTTGTCCCCGCCCGCCGCCCGCGCGCGGATGAAGGCGGCCTGTTCCCAAGCCAGGGCGCTTGATTCGTAATAACCGATTGCTGCCTCGACGGGGATAGCAATCGGCGTCACCTCGGGCGAAGGACGCAACCGCATATCGACCCGGAACACATAACCGTTTTCGTCGCGTGCCGACAGCAATTCGATAATCCGCCGCCCGATCCTGACTGCACTGTCGGCGACATCTTCACGTTCGCGCTTGGGCAAAGTTTGTGGATCGTAAAGAAAGATCGGATCGATGTCGGATGAATAATTAAGCTCGCGCCCGCCATGCTTGCCAAGACCGATGACGGCAAAGCCCCTTGCATCCGCCCCGGGCACGCGTTCTTCAATGGCGGTGGCAATCGCCATATCGAGCGCGGTATCGGCAAAATCCGAAAATATGCGGGTAACCCGGGTCAGATCCCATGCGCCGCTAAGATCGGCAATGGCCGTAACAAGCGCTACGCCTTGACGCTGCTTGCGCAAGGTAGCGGCGGGGTTGGCTTTGACTTGGGTAGCGAGAGCATGGGACAGCGCCGTATCGAAATCGTTCTTTTGCAGAAAGGCAACCAGATCGGGCAGCCGCTCGATCAGTCCGGCAAGAAACGGACTGTTAGCCTGGGCACGATCAATGGCTTTGGTGGCTGGCAAGATCTAACGACGTTTCTTGTCGATCAACACGTCCTGCTGCCATTTGCTGGGCACCTTGTCAGTGCGGTGGATGCAGCCGTGCCAACAACAGGGGCGTTTCTTGCCTTCGCGCAGTTCTTCCCCCGTCCGTTTGATTCGCTTTGCCCGGGTTGCGGGTTGTTTGGCATCCTCCACCCAGCAAATGAATTCATTGCGTCCAAGCGGCGTGATATTTTGCCACAGATCGAAAAGCGCTGGGTCAGCCGTCAGCGCGTCGCGCAAATCGTCTGGAACGGAGTGGACGGTACCTTGTGCTAAATTCTGAAGGGCTATGCTTTGAGCCATGCCTAACTAATAACGCTATTTTTGCAGATAGTCGCCCCTGAAATCGGCTGCAAAAGCTGCAAAGCGTTTTTTGGCAATCGCGTCACGCATCCCTGCCATCAAACTTTGATAGAAATGCAAGTTATGCTGGGTCATCAGCATTGCCCCCAAAATCTCGCCCGATCTGACCAGATGGTGCAGATAGGCGCGGCTCCAGGTCGTGCAGACCGGGCAGTCGCAGCGTGGATCCAGCGGTCCTTGGTCTTCGGCGTGTTTGGCGTTCCGAATGTTGACCGGGCCATTCCAGGTGAAGGCCTGCCCATTACGCCCCGAACGTGTGGGTAACACGCAATCGAACATATCAATTCCCCGTTCGACCGCGCCGACCAGATCATCGGGCTTACCTACGCCCATCAGATAGCGTGGCTTATCGGCAGGCAGCATATCGGGCGCGTAGTCGAGGCAACCGAACATCGCCTCTTGCCCTTCCCCTACCGCCAGCCCGCCCACGGCATAGCCATCGAAGCCGATGTCGATTAGCGCATCGGCGCTTTCCTTGCGCAAGCTCTGATCGAGCGAACCTTGCTGGATACCGAACAACGCCGAGCGCTCCGCATGTTCTGCGCCGCTGTCGAAACCCTCTCGCGAACGCCTCGCCCAGCGCATCGACAAGGCCATCGATTTTGCCGCCTCGTCGCGCGGCACGCCGTTTGCCGGGCATTCGTCAAAGGCCATCACGATATCGCTGCCCAGCAAACGCTGAATTTCCATTGATCTTTCGGGGGAGAGCATGTGTCGGGAGCCGTCAAGATGGCTCTGGAAGGCAACACCCTCCTCGGTGATTTTACGCAAGGATGACAGGCTCATCACTTGATAGCCGCCACTGTCGGTCAAGATTGGGCGGTCCCATTGCATGAACCGGTGTAACCCGCCCAGCCGCGCCATCCGTTCGGCGGTCGGGCGCAGCATCAAGTGATAGGTGTTGCCAAGGATGATATCCGCGCCGGTTGCGCGCACCTCTGCCGGACGCATCGCCTTTACGGTTGCCGCCGTACCTACCGGCATGAAAGCCGGCGTGCGGATCGCGCCGCGCCGCATCTGGATTGTGCCGGTCCGCGCCTTGTCGTCGGTTGCATGGATTTTAAAATCGAATCGGGAAGTCATGCACTTGCCCATAGCTGGCCGTTCGATTTCGCGCTATCGAAGGCGGTATGGGGCAAAACCGATCGATGGAATTGGCGCGGATGACGGCACTGGTTGCAATCGCAACCGGTCTGTCTGCTTGCGAAAAGGCGATAACGGATATCGACTATGACAGCAAAGATCGTGGTCTGGTGATGCCCGAACCCAAAAAAGCAGAAAACGAGAAATGCTATGGCATTGCCCTTGCCCAGTTCAACGATTGCGCCGCAGGACCACAGACGGATTGCGCGGGCACCGCAACCAAGGACTATATGCCCGACCGCTGGATCTATGTGAAAAGTGGCACCTGCAAGGCCGAGGGGGGATCGCTGAAGCCCGGAAAGCCGCTTCCCGATGAATGAGGCGGCAGCCGCCTTGGCAGAAACTGCGCGCAAGCTGGAGGCGGTAAGCGATACGCCTAGGCTCGATGCCGAACTGCTGCTGGCGCATGCGCTGGGAATGGAACGCGGCCCTATGCTGCTTACGCTACGCGATCTGGCGGTTCCGGTTGAATTTGAAGCCTTGATTGCACGGCGTATGAAACATGAACCGATTGCCTATATTATCGGCTATCGCTCATTTTGGGATCTAACCTTACATATTACTCCCGATGTATTGATCCCGCGCAGCGATAGCGAAACATTGATTGAAGCCGCGATCGGTTATTTTCGTCAAAGGCGAAGCCCAGAGAGAATTCTCGATCTCGGCACAGGTTCCGGCGCCCTCATACTTGCGGCACTTTCTGCTTTTCCACAAGCCAAGGGCATTGCTATCGATGCGAGCAAGGCAGCCCTTAAAATTGCAGCAGGGAATGCCGATACTCTCGATTTTGCTCAAAGAACGCAATTTTTATACCGCAACTGGCACGATTACGGTTGGTCTGACGGTCTTGGCGAATTTGATCTTATTCTTTGTAATCCGCCTTATGTCGAAAGCGGTGCGCAATTGGCGCCGCAAGTGCGCGACTATGAGCCAGCGTCGGCATTATTTGCTGGTTATGATGGCCTTGAAGATTATCAAGCCCTGATCCCGCAGACATCTGCCCTGTTGACGCCGGGCGGCGTCGCGCTGTTTGAAATCGGTAAAGGGCAAGAAATTGCAGTTGGCAGTATCGCTCAATCGAATGGTTTTTCAGTTGAGGAACATACCGATCTTGGCGGGATTATTCGGGCGTTAAGTTTATCAAAATCGCAATAGGATAAATTTTGCTTGGAATTGCCACAGCAAAGGGCTAGATAAGGTGAAGCTTCACCGCATTACGACCAGTAACTGGCGTTTTTTGGGAAGCTACCCCAACGCATCGATGAAATGAGGGGGACCGCATAGGGCGGTCGCGTTGAGGGCAAAACTTACTAACTGGATTTTTTTATCAGGACGGACAAGTCTTTATGAATAACCGGCAAGCCGGCCGCCGTCGCGGCAGGGGCAATAATCGCGCGCAGAATAACAACCGTAACGGTTACGATCATCAGAATCGCGTTGACAATCGTGCGCGGGGCAACGCAGCCCAGATGCTTGAGAAATTCAAGAAGCTGGCACAGGATTCGCAGCTGAATGGCGACCGCGTACAGGCCGAATATTATCATCAGTTCGCCGATCACTATTTTCGCGTGCTCGCCGACTATCGCAGCCGTCAGGAAGAGGGACGTCCGCAACGCGAATGGCGCAATGACGAACGCGAGGG
Organism: Sphingorhabdus sp.; assembly: GCA_051657985.1. Taxonomy (GTDB): domain Bacteria; phylum Pseudomonadota; class Alphaproteobacteria; order Sphingomonadales; family Sphingomonadaceae; genus Sphingorhabdus_B. The sequence goes on from JBOFLS010000139.1 coordinate 9,145, forward strand.
CGGCGACTGGCGCGATGACGAACGCGAAATCGAAACCAGCGAAGACGAGAGCGTGCAGACCGAAGAAAGCGACGAGGGCGAATATCGTCGACCCGAACGCAATGAACGCCCTGCGCGTTACGATCGGAATCAGCGTAACGATCGAACCGAACGTAATGATCGTCCGGAACGGAACGATCGTGCGGAGCGTAGTGAACGTACCGAGCGCAACACGCGAGGCCGGCGAGAACGTGTCGAGCGTGCACCGCGTGAGGACAATCGCGGCAATGAAGGCATAAGCGACGGCCTAGATCTGTCGATCTTGCCACCTGCGATAGGTGTCGTTGCCAACGATGTGGAAGAAGCCGTTGCCGAGGAAAAGCCGGTCCGCAAACCCCGCGGTCGCAAGCCCAAAGCAAGCACGGACGAAACGGTAGCGGCTGAGTAATCCGCAGGCTTTATTAAGCCTCTGGTCATGTAGAAAAAAATACGCCATCCGATAACGACAAGTTATTGGGGGAGAAGCGATATGCGTGCGGCCTTGCTTTTAAGTTTGGGAGGTGTGCTTGCCGCCCCCCTTTTGGCACAGAGCGCGACGACGGTTGCGGTGCCCGGTGAAGCCAATGCCCAGGGCGATGTCGCCGTCACTATCTATCAGAACGGCCAGAGCCTGGTGCAGGATACGCGCCAAATGAACATTCCAGCAGGCCGGTCCAAGCAGGAATTCCCCGATGTCTCTGCGCAAATCCGTGCCGAAACGGTTACGCTAACTGGCCCGGGCATCGGTATTGTCGAACAGAATTTCGACTATGACCTGTTGACCCCGGCCAAGTTGATGGAAAAAGCGGTCGGGCAGACGGTAACGCTGATCCGGACCAATCCTGCGACCGGTGCCGAAAACAGGGTTCAGGCAAAGGTGCTGGCGGCGAATGGCGGTGTCGTTTTGCAGATCGGCAATACGATCGAGGTGCTGCGCGACGACGGCCTGCCCGTGCGGGTGATTTTCGACAAGGTGCCTCCCAATTTGCGCGCCAGGCCGACATTATCGGTTACCGTAGAGGCAAAAGGCGGCACCGTGCCCGCAACGCTGACCTATCTGACGCCCGGGCTTGGCTGGACATCGGACTATGTTACCCTGTTCGACGATGCCAAGCAGACGATCGATGTGCAGGGCTGGGTGACGCTGACCAACAATACCGGCACCGACTATACCAACGCCGATGTGCTGCTGGTGGCGGGCAATCCAAACTCGAATTCGATGCGCCGTAACTGGAATAACAGCGGCGATGGCGACGTTACCCTTGACGAGGCCGGAACCGAAACCACCGAGCGTGAGCAAGTGGGCAATTATGTTCTTTTCCCGCTTGGAGAACGCACGACTATCGCCAATGCCCAACAGAAGCAAGTCAGCTTTCTGGATGTGAAATCCGCGCCCGCACGCAAGGCTTATGAACTCAATGTCGATTGGCTGAGCACCCAGGATTACCGCAACGCCAATTCGGTTCTCAAATTCTCGACCTCCAAAGGCGGGGGTCTTGGCGACATGCTGCCCCAGGGAACGATGCGCGTCTATATGCGCGATAAAAGGGGCGATCCGCAGTTCATCGGCGAAAGCGGCATCCAGTCGACGCCTATGGGGTCGCAAATGTCGATTTATACGGGCGATGCCTATGATGTGAAGGTCAAGTCGACGGTTACCGAACGCACCCGAGTCAACAATCGTCGCTGGAAGACGACGATGACTTATGAGCTGACCAACGCCCGCAGCGAAGCGGTTACGGTCGATCTGGGGCAGAACGGGTTGTGGGGCGATGTGCGCATTATAGCGGCGACGCTGGAAGGTGCACGCGTATCGGCCGAAAGGATGGAATGGAAAGTACCCGTGCCCGCCAATGGCAAAGCGTCGCTGACGGTTACATTCGACAGCCGGTATTAAAAACGGATGGTCACGAATAGCACCGTAGTGCTGAGCTTGTCGAAGCACGTGTTCCAGCCTAGCGCTAGATTGATAAACGCCCTTCGACAGGCTCAGGGCTACGGTGTTATACTCATCGCTGCGTTTGCCTCGCCCACCCACGCCCAGACCATCACCACCTCCGAAGCCCCCGAAACCGTCTCGCTCACCGTCTATCGCGCCACAAATCGGGGCGAAGCGCCGATCAATGCCAATTGGCCGCAGGGTTATGCCTTGATAACCGAAACCCGCACCGTACAAATCCCGGCGGGTGAAAGCCTGATCCGGTTCGAAGGCGTTGCCGAGGGCATGTTTCCGGAAAGTGCCATCGTCACCGGCCTACCCAAAGGCGTGAAGGAAAAAAATCGCGATGCACGGCTGCTTTCACCTTCCGGCTTGGTCGATGCCTATCTGAAACGCGAGGTCACCCTTACGCGCACCAGCAAGGCAACCGGTAAGACCAGCGAACAGCAGGCCATCATCACCGCTGGCCCTGGCGGCGGGGTGATCCTGCAAACCGCCGAAGGTTATGAGGCGCTGCATTGCACCGGCCTGCCCGAACGCATGCACTATGGCCGGGTTCCGCAAAATCTGTCTGCCAAGCCCACGCTGTCTGTCATCACGCAAAGCGATCAGCCGGTTACCGCCAAACTCACGCTGACCTATATGGCGGCTGGTTTCGACTGGCAGGCCAATTATGTAGCGCAGGTTAAGAATGGCGAGGCAGCGGCAGATGGCAAGAGCAAGGTCGATCTCTTTGCCTGGCTGACGCTGGCCAATGGCGGCAATCAAAGCTTTGCCAATGCCAATACCATGGCGATTGCCGGTTCGCCAAACCGCGTACGCCGCGCGCAACAGCCGCGACCCACCGGTAGTGCGCTTCAACTGCAATGTTGGCCTGTGCAACGCACGCACCAAGTTCCTTATAATCCAGGTTATCTTCCGAGCCCACCGCCGCCACCGCCGCCGTCCCCCGAGATGATGTACGATATGGCCAATGCGGAAAGCATTGTTGTAA
>JBOFLS010000140.1:0-3363 GCA_051657985.1 Sphingorhabdus sp.
GCCCGTATCCGCAAAGGCCCTGCGCCGACCAATCTGGTTGTTCCCGAATTTGAATTTATTTCCGACACTGTCGTGAAAATTGGTTGAGGAGCTAGAAAGCTATGAGCTTCCCATGGTCGAATGAATACAGACCGACAAGCCCGGTCATGCAGTGGGTGGATCAGCGTCTGCCGCTCCCCCGCTTTGTCTATAACGCTGTCGGTGCCGGCTATCCGGTTCCGCGCAACCTGAATTATTTCTGGAACTTCGGTGTGTTGGCCGGGGTTGCCCTGACCATCCAGATCGTTACCGGTATTGTTCTGGCAATGCATTATTACGCCAGCGTCGATGGCGCATTCAACAGCGTCGAACATATCATGCGCGACGTCAACGGCGGCTGGTTCCTGCGATACGCGCATATGAACGGCGCGAGCTTCTTCTTCATCGTCGTCTATATCCATATCTTCAGGGGGCTGTATTTCGGTTCCTATAAAGCTCCGCGAGAGATGATCTGGCTGCTGGGTGTGGTTATCTTTCTTCTCATGATGGCAACCGCGTTCATGGGTTATGTGCTTCCCTGGGGGCAGATGAGCTTTTGGGGCGCGCAGGTGATCACCGGCTTTTTCTCCGCCATTCCCGTAGTGGGTGAGCCTTTGCGCCAATGGCTGCTCGGTGGCTTCGCACCCGATCAAGCGGCACTCAACCGTTTCTTTTCGCTCCACTATCTGATGCCGTTCGTAATTGCCGGTGTCGTGATCCTGCACATCTGGGCATTGCATATTCCCGGGTCGTCCAACCCGACGGGCGTGGAGATCAAGAGCGAGAGCGATACCGTGCCCTTCCATCCTTACTACACTGCGAAGGACGGCTTTGGGCTTGGGTTGTTTCTGATTGCTTTCGTGCTGATTACTTTCTTCGCGCCAAACCTTTTGGGTCATCCAGATAACTATATTCCGGCCAACCCGCTTTCGACGCCGTCGCACATCGTTCCCGAATGGTATTTCTGGCCCTTCTATGCGATCCTGCGCGCATTCACCGTCGATTTTCTGTTCATCCCGGCGAAGCTTTTGGGCGTGCTGGCAATGTTCGGTTCGATCGCATTGCTGTTTTTCCTACCCTGGCTTGATACGTCGCCGGTGCGGTCGGGCAATTATCGCCCGCTGTTCCGCAAGTTCTTCTTCTTCGGCCTGATCCCATGCGTGATCGTCTTGTCGATCTGCGGCGTGATGCCGGCCGAGGGTAAGTGGATTCTGCTTGGTCAGGTTGCTGCGGCCTATTACTTCGCGCACTTCCTGATCATTCTGCCGATCATTTCGCAAATTGAAAAGACGGAGCCGCTGCCGAATTCGATCACCGAGGCCGTAACCGGCAAGCCTGCGCCTGAAATAACATCGGGTGCTGCCGCCGGCTCATTCAAGCCCGCCGCTGCCTGATAGGGGAAAGACAGCATCATGGTTCGTATTATTTCCTTACTCATCGGCTTGTTCATGGCCGGCTGGCTCATCGTTTCAGCAGGGGTCACAACCTATGAGATGATCACCGAACCGGCACAGCCGACGGTTGAGTCGCAATTTCACAAACATCCCAGAGAAGTATCGTTCAAGCATGACGGTGCTTTCGGGGAGTGGGACAAAGCGCAGCTGCAACGCGGCCTCAAGGTCTTCACCGAAGTCTGCGCTGCCTGTCACAGTCTTAATCAAGTGGCTTTTCGCGATTTCGAAGCGATCGGCTACAATGAAGATGAAGTGAAGGCGATCGCTAAGGGATGGAAGACCGAAGTTCCTTCGATCAATCCCGACACTGGTGAAGCCGCGACCCGTCCCGGACTACCTTCGGATAAGATCCCTTCACCCTATCCTAATGAGGTTGCGGCACGTGCCGCCAATAACAACGCCCTTCCGCCCGATCTTTCGCTGATCGTGAAAGCACGCGAAGGTGGAGCGCCCTATATTTATTCGCTGTTGACCGGCTATCAGAACCCACCGGCCAATCTGCCTAAAGAAGCACGTCCAGGCCCCGGGTTGCACTATAACCCCTATTTTCACAGCCTCAATATTGCAATGGCACCACCTTTGACGGCTGCCGATCAGGTGACTTATGATGATGGCACCAAAGCGACGATAAGCCAGATGTCGAAAGATGTGGCTGCATTCCTGACCTGGACGGCCGAACCTAAGCTGGTGACGCGCAGGACCGCTGGATGGGCCTCGCTGATCTTCCTGATCATCTTCACCGTACTGACTTACATGTCGTACCGTACGATCTGGGCCGGTAAAAAGCATCATAATCCGTAAATATCGAAAGACCCACTACACAAACCGGCGGGTCTTTTTATTTGCGGCATTGACCGGCAGCCGCCTCGGTGGCAATAGCGCGACATCAGAGCGGGCGGGTATAGCATAGTGGTAATGCTCTAGCCTTCCAAGCTAGCTAGAGGGGTTCGATTCCCCTTACCCGCTCCAAATTTCCCGATACAATTTGCGACACATGCCCTTTTGAAGCGGATAGTTCTGCGACCTTTATGCACCATACCGTGAGGTAACCGATCATGGCGGTTCCATGGGTAGAGGTAAGGTCATACGACATGAAAAAGAAATTCCTGTTCGGCGGCGGCATGCTTGCGGCGGCGGCAATTGTTGCGGCAGTCGCGGTTGCAGCACCTGGCGTAATGGGCCAGAGCTCGATGGCGCGTGCCGATACGAATAAAGACGGCGCTTTTAGCAAGACAGAAGTCATGGCAATGGCCGACACCCATTTTTCGAAAATGGACGCCAATACCGACGGCCGGATCGACGATGACGACCGCATCGCCAAACGTAAGGCGCGCTTTGCCGAAATGGATGCCGATAAGAATGGTAGCGTCAGTGAGGACGAATTCACCGCTGCGTATGAAGCGCGCATGGAAAAGCGCGGTAGGCGGCAAATGGACATGGGCGGTCCGCATAAAGGTCGGAATGGTCATGGTAACGGTGTTAGGACAATGCTGAAAATGGCTGATGCCAATAACGATCGGGCAATCACTAAGAGCGAAATGGCGGCAGTTGTCGACGCCTATTTTGCGCGGATCGATACCGACAAGGACGGCGTCATTTCAACCGCCGAGGGTCGGGTCGCGCGCAAGGCAATGCGCGAGGTGATGAAGGGCGGCTAAGTCGACGCTGTAAGGCCTTGATTACATCGAGTTCAAAATTCACCGTAAGCCTGAGCCTGTCGAAGGGCTCGAGGCGAACGGTGAGGGGATGCAGATTAAAAGCTCGATGCTTTAAATGCAGACGCAGATTGGATTTAAAAGTCTCACTATCGTTTCTCCTTCCTAGGCAGTAACCAGTCCTCATGACAAAAACCCGGCCGCATATTCTGCTTGTCGATGATGAAGCTTCCATC
>JBOFLS010000141.1:0-3540 GCA_051657985.1 Sphingorhabdus sp.
ACGGATGTTGGTGCCGACGGCATCCATGACGTCAATCGAGGGCGTTTTCTTCAGCTCCCAGGGTCGCGCCTCGAACGCATAAGGCTTGCTGGTCAGCGCGCCGACCGGGCACAGGTCGATCACATTGCCCGAAAGCTCGCTTGTCGCGGCGCGTTCCAGATAGGTGGTGATCTGCATATTTTCGCCGCGATAGATCGCGCCGATTTCCTCGATCCCCGCCACTTCCTCGGCAAAGCGGACGCAGCGCGTGCACTGGATGCAGCGCGTCATCGCGGTCTTGACGATCGGCCCCATATATTTCTCAGGCACCGCGCGCTTGTTCTCATCGAACCGGCTTGCGCCGCGCCCGTAATACATCGCCTGATCCTGCAGGTCGCATTCACCGCCCTGATCGCAAATCGGGCAATCGAGCGGGTGGTTGATGAGGAGGAACTCCATCACTCCTTCGCGCGCCTTCTTCACCATCGCGCTGTCGGTGCGAATGATCTGGCCTTCGGCGGCGGGCAGCGCGCAAGACGCCTGCGGCTTGGGCGGCCCGGGGGCAACCTCGACCAGGCACATGCGGCAATTGCCCGCGATGGACAGCCGTTCATGATAACAGAAACGCGGGATTTCTTTTCCGGCAAGCTCACACGCCTGCAAGACGGTAGCGCCCTGCGGGACTTCGAGTTCTAGGCCGTCTACGGTGACTTTAGGCATATCAGTGCTCGGTATCTTTCAAGCCAAGGCGTTCTTCGATGCGATCCACACGGTCCTTTAGACGGGCGACATCGGCCTCAACACCATGTATGGAAGTTACGACGCCTTGCAGCGACGTCAAAATGCCGCGCTGATGATCTTCCATTGCCAACATTCGTGTGGATAGCGAGCTCTGTTCACGACGCATCAGCGAAATTTCGCTTTGGAGGTTTTTCAGAATCTCCAGCATTAGGTCTGTGCGATCGTCAGACATTTTGTATCCCCTTACCCGCAAGCTCACACGCGTGCAAAACGGTTGCGCCCTGCGGGACTTCGAGTTCGAGGCCTTCTACGGTGATTTTAGGCATTCGCACTTACCTCAAAAGTAAATTCGTCATGCTGAACTTGTTTCAGCATCCATCGTGCAGCACGCCCAGAGCTAGAAAGGCAAAATAGACCCTGAAACAAGTTCAGGGTGACGATGGCGGATAGGTTGTGCATCATTCCGCCGCCTCCAGCATCTCTCCACGCTTGGCATCCACAATCCGCCGCTCCATCTCCGGCCTGAAATGCCGGATCAACCCCTGGATCGGCCAGGCGGCCGCATCGCCCAGCGCGCAGATGGTGTGGCCTTCGACCTGCTTGGTCACCTCGAACAACGTATCGATTTCCGAGATATCGGCATTGCCTTCGCGCAAGCGTTCCATCACGCGCCACATCCAGCCGGTGCCTTCGCGGCACGGCGTGCACTGGCCGCATGACTCATGCTTATAGAAATAGGACAGCCGCGAAATGGCGCGGACGATGTCCGTTGACTTGTCCATGACGATGACGGCGGCGGTGCCAAGGCCGGAACCGAGCGCCTTCAGTCCATCGAAATCCATCGGCGCATCCATGATTTCGGCGGCAGGCACCAGCGGCACCGACGAGCCGCCGGGGATCACCGCAAGCAGATTGTCCCACCCGCCGCGAATGCCGCCGCAATGCTTTTCGATCAGTTCGCGGAACGGGATGCTCATCGCTTCTTCGACCACGCAAGGGCGCTCGACATGGCCCGAGATCTGGAACAGCTTCGTGCCCTTATTGCCCTCACGTCCGAAGCTTGCGAACCATTCCGCCCCGCGGCGCAGGATCGTCGGCACCACCGCAATGCTCTCGACATTGTTGACCGTGGTCGGACAGCCATAGAGCCCCGCACCCGCCGGGAATGGCGGTTTCAGGCGTGGCTGGCCTTTCTTGCCCTCCAGGCTTTCGATCATCGCGGTTTCTTCGCCGCAGATATAGGCGCCCGCACCGCGGTGGACGAAGACGTCGAAATCATAGCCCGACTTGGCGGCATTCTTCCCGATCAGCCCGGCGGCATAGGCCTCGGCAACCGCCGCCTCCAGCACCTTGGCCTCATAAATATATTCGCCTCGAATATAGATGTAAGCCGCCCGTGCGCGCATCGCGAAACCGGCGATCAGCGCGCCTTCGATCAGCTTGTGCGGATCGTGGCGGATAATCTCACGGTCCTTGCAGCTGCCGGGTTCGCTCTCGTCGGCGTTGATCACCAGGAAGTTGGGACGTTCGGGAGTCGGCGTCTTCGGCATGAAGCTCCACTTCATACCCGTGGGGAACCCCGCCCCCCCGCGCCCGCGCAGACCCGATGCCTTGATCCGCTCGATAATCTCATCCGCGCCGATCGCAATCAGCTCCTTGGCATTATCCCAATCACCCCGCTTTTGCGCAGCCTTCAGGTTCCACGGTTGAAAACCATAGACGTTAGTGAAGATGCGGTCTTTGTCCTGTAAACTCATACGGCAGCTCCCGCCCGAAGGGCAGAAATATTTTCACGCAGAGGCGCAGAGGACGCAGAGTGACGCAAACCTCTGCATATAGAAATCTCTGCGCTCTCTGCGCCTCTGCGTGAGATAAAAATTAAGCCGCGCAAGCGCGGAAATAGAATGCCCATCACCAATCCCCCCGATAGTCGTGATTGGTCTTCACCATCTCTCTCAGCGTCGTCGGCCCGCCTTCGGGGCATGACGTTTGCCGATCGATCTGCGGCCCCACCTTCACCGGCTTGTCATTGGCCAGCGCCTCCAGCAGCGCGCTCATGCTGTCATAGGTCAAATCTTCGAAATTATCATCGTTGATCTGCACCATCGGTGCATTCGCACAGGCACCCAGGCATTCGACTTCGGAAAGGGTGAACAGCCCGTCGGGCGTCGTCCCGCCCTTGACCAGCCCCCGATTCTTGCACGCCGCCATGACGTCATCCGACCCGCGCAACATGCACGGCGTGGTGCCGCAGACCTGTACATGGAAACGGCCGACGGGGGCAAGGTTGTACATGGTGTAGAAGGTCGCAACCTCATAAGCGCGCATATAGGGCATGCCGAGATAGGCCGCGACATATTCGATCACCGGAACCGGCAGCCAGCCCTGCGTCTTGGTCTCCTCGCCCACCTGTCGCTGCGCCAGATCGAGCAGGGCCATCACCGCCGATTGCTGACGCCCGGCGGGGTAGCGCGCGACATACATGTCGGCGGTCTTCTTGTTCGCAGCCGAAAAGGCAAACCCGCCCCACTTGGCGCGGACTTCGGCTTCGTCGGGGATAGTGGGTGCGTCAGCCATTACCGTGCTCTCGGTTGTACTTGCGAACATCGCTTACAAAAACGGCCATAATTAATCCTACGAAGCCGACAGCAAAGAGCCAGCTGCCGGACAGCACCATTAATACCCCAAGCACCATAGCGGTAGCCGCCAGCCTTTTATCTCGGACAAAACCATTTTCACCGCCAAAAGCGGCGCGCCCCATGAAATCGAACATGCGGTTGCTGAAGGAGCGCTTCACCGATCACACTCCCCAAACACGAC
>JBOFLS010000142.1:0-33272 GCA_051657985.1 Sphingorhabdus sp.
CAAGGCCCATGACGAACCCGGCCGGATCGGTGACATGCTCGATCACCTCCATCGACGTTACGAGATCGAACCGGTCGAGCTTTAGTTCCTCCAGCTCTCCTGTATGATAATCGATATCCAGTCTTGACTGCGTCGCATGTACCTTTGCTGCAGCGATATTCTCGGCCGCTGCATCGACACCCGTGACCGCCGCACCCAGCCGCGCCAGAGGCTCGCACAACAGTCCGGCCCCGCAGCCGACATCAAGCGCGCTCTTACCTGCAAGCGGCTTCACCGAACGCTCATCGCATCCGAAATGCAGATCGATCTGCCGACGAATAAAGCCCAGCCGCACCGGGTTCAGCTTGTGCAGCATCGCGCTCGAACCCCGCGGATCCCACCATTCGGCTGCCAGTGCTCCGAAGTGCGCGGCCTCTTTTGGGTCGATAGTAGTTTTTCTGTTCACTGCTTGGCTTGCCTTTGTCATATCCTGTCCCTATCAGGGCGCCCGTTTGTAATATAGGGCGTTTTCGCTGGCATGCCGAAACCCCCTGATCCGTTCGTGCTGAGTAGGTACCGAGCCAGCAAAGCTGGCGAAGTGCCGTATCGAAGCACAGCAGTCCTTCGATACGCCTTTCAGCCGTTTGGCTTCAAGGCTACTCAGGACGAACGGCGAAGGGGAATCGTCATCTACGAAATATCCCATCTTGTTAACCGACATAGGGATCAAATGGCCCGGATAGTCATGAAATTTGGCGGCACGTCGATGGCGGGGACGGAGCGGATCAGACGCGTCGCCCAGATCGTGAAGCGTCAGGCCGAACGCGGGGACGAGGTTGCCGTGGTCGTTTCCGCGATGGCGGGAGAAACCGACCGATTGGTAGGCTTTTGCCGCGAGGCGAATGCGCTTTATGACCCGGCCGAATATGACGTCGTGGTCGCGTCCGGTGAACAGATAACTTCAGGGCTGCTGGCGATTACGCTGCAGGCCTTGGGGTGCAAGGCACGCAGCTGGCTTGGCTGGCAATTGCCGGTGCACACCGACGCCGCGCACGCCAAGGCGCGGATCGGCACCATCGACAGCGACGAACTGCTCGCCTCGATGGCCGAAGGGACCATTGCCGTCATCCCCGGTTTTCAGGGGCTGACCGACGATAACCGCATCACCACTTTAGGGCGCGGCGGATCGGATACGTCGGCAGTGGCAGTCGCCGCGGCAATCAAGGCCGACCGCTGCGATATCTACACCGATGTCGACGGCGTCTACACCACCGACCCGCGCATCGTGGCGCGCGCGCGCAAATTGAAGGCCGTCACTTACGAGGAAATGCTCGAGCTGGCCTCGGTCGGCTCGAAAGTGTTGCAGACCCGATCGGTCGGCCTGGCGATGAAGGAAGGGGTGCGCGTGCAGGTGCTCAGTTCCTTCATCGATGAAAACGCCCCCGACGCCGACAGCATCCCCGGCACGATGATCGTGACCGATGAAGAACTGGAGAATTCAAACGTGGAACGCCAGCTGATCACCGGCATCGCCGCCGACAAGAATGAAGCCAAGGTTACCCTGACCCGCGTGCCCGACCGCCCGGGTGCGGTCAGCAACATTTTCGCACCGCTGGCTGAGGCGAATATCAATGTAGATATGATCATCCAGAATGTTGGTCGCGATAAGGGTGAAACCGACGTGACCTTCACCTGCCCGCAGGCGGACCTGGCGCGCTGCACCGACATATTGCAGAACCAGCGCGAGAAGATCGGCTATAACCGCCTAATCCCCGATACCAAAGTCGCAAAAATCTCGGTCGTCGGTGTGGGCATGAAAAGCCATGCGGGCGTTGCCTCAACGATGTTTACGTCGCTTGCCGACCGCAAGATCAACATTCAGGCGATCTCAACTTCGGAGATCAAGGTGAGTGTGCTGATCGACGAGGATGAGACCGAGCTAGCCGTGCGTGTGTTGCACACGGCTTATGGCTTGGATGCGGAGTAAGTATTGTTTCACGCAGAGGCGCAGAGAACGCAGAGATTGTGAATGAAGCCGACTGATGAAATCAGCCGTGACATCATCGGCGTTTCTATGGCGATCCATCGCGAAATCGGGCCGGGCTTGATTGAGTCAGTTTATCAAGCAATCCTTGCAAAGAAGCTTGCGCAACTGGGTTACTCTGTCGAAGTAGAAAAGCCATTAGGCTTTTCATTTGAAGATTTGGAATTTCCCTCAGCCTTTAAAGTCGACCTACTTGTTGACGGTAGGCTGGTTATCGAGTTGAAATCGGTGGAACGGCTCCAGCCGGTCCACGCCAAACAACTGCTGACCTATCTCTCTTATGAAATTGCCTGTTGGTTTGGTGATAAACTTCGGATGCGATACTCTCAAAGAAGGGGTAAAGCGGGTGGTCAACAACCATGAAGGTTGATCGGCAACAAGCATTTTTCCTCTGCGCCTCTGCGTGAAAACATCTTAAATCAAAGTAGGAATCCATGACCAAACTCTCCCACCTGATGCAGCGCGGCACGGAATTCCTTGGCTGCGAAACCGCGATCCTGTGCGGCGCGATGTCCTGGGTGTCAGAACGCAATCTGGTGTCCGCCATTTCCAACGCAGGCGGCTTTGGGGTGATTGCCTGCGGGGCGATGACGCCGGAGTTACTGGACACAGAAATTGCCGCGACCAAGGCGATGACGGCCAAGCCCTTCGGCGTGAACCTGATTACGATGCACCCCATGCTGTTCGATCTGATCACGGTTTGCGGCAGGCATAAGGTCGGCCATATCGTGCTGGCGGGCGGGCTGCCGCCCAAGGGCGCGCTGGAGGCGATCAAGGCGACGGGCGCCAAAGTGATTTGCTTTGCCCCTGCCCTTACCCTTGCCAAAAAGTTCGTCCGTTCCGGCGTCGATGCGCTGGTGATCGAAGGGATGGAGGCGGGCGGCCATATCGGGCCGGTGGCGACTTCGGTTCTGGCACAGGAAATCCTGCCCGCGGTTTGCGATCAGCTTCCTGTGTTCGTCGCTGGCGGCATCGGCAAGGGCGGAATGATCGCCAGCTATCTGGAAATGGGCGCGGCCGGTGTGCAGCTGGGCACGCGCTTTGCCTGTGCGACCGAAAGCGTCGCGCATCCCGCGTTCAAGCAGGCCTTCTTTCGCGCCAACGCCCGCGATGCGATTGCCAGCGTGCAGATCGACCCGCGCCTGCCGGTGATCCCCGTCCGCGCCCTCAAGAACAAAGGCACGGAAGAGTTTACGCGAAAACAGATCGAGGTGGCGGGGATGCTCGATCGCGGTGAGGTCGATATGGCGGCAGCCCAATTGGAAATCGAACATTATTGGGCAGGCGCGCTGCGCCGGGCCGTGATCGACGGCGATGTCGAGGGCGGCTCGCTGATGGCCGGGCAATCGGTCGGGATGGTCGACAGGGAAGAGCCTGTTGCCGAAATTATTGCGATGTTGATTGCGGAGGCTGAGGAGGCGTTGGCGAGATAGAGTATTTGTTTTTTGTAAAAAGGCACAATGGTAAGAAGACACCACGATAATAGTCATTAAAACACCGTAGCCCTGAGCCTGTCGAAGGGGGCCTATCAGCGTTGGCGCAAACCTTGAGGCGCCCTTCGACAGGCTCAGGGCTAGGGTGTCTCAGCAAAATGTTTTAGCCGTTATTATCGCGCTGTCGTAGCATTGTATCTTTTGTACCCAATCCTCAAACCATCTTGCCAAACCAGCATAGCAAAAGCATATCCCTGATATGGAAGATCAAGACGCGCTGAAGCCGCTCGACCCTGCCTATGTGAAGGTAATGCGCATCAGTGCGGCGATCTTTGCACTGTTCCCGATAGTCGGCGCGCTTGTTCTGGAAATTGCACAGCTAACTATTCCAGGCACCTTCATCATCCCCGCGCTGCTGTTTGCTGCATGGCTTATTTTCATCCTACCCTCGCGTCGTTTTGCCCGCTGGCATTACGGCCTGAGCGGGGACCGGTTACGGATCGAGCGCGGCTATATGTTCTACAGCGATACCGTAGTACCGCTGGGCCGCATCCAGCATATCGATGTCGACCAGGGGCCGATCATGCGGCGTTACGATCTGGCAACGCTGACGGTGCATACGGCAGGCAATCACGGTGCCAGCGTCAGCTTGCCGGGATTGCGCCATGCCGAAGCGGTGGCGATGCGCGAAAATATTCGCGACTATATCAGGGTGGCGCAGGGTTGAGCGTCCTATCTCTTTTATCCGTTCGGGCTGAGCTTGTCGAAGCCTTGTTTTGCTTGGTGGCTATGTCCAAAACAGGACAGCCCTTCGACAAGCTCAGGGCGAACGGAATTTGGTAATGGCAGAACCACGATTGGGAGATGAGGGCCAGCGCACCCATCCGCTGGGCCTGGCTGTCGGTTTCATCACCGGCCTGCCGCAGCTGTTCTTTCCCATGCTGGCAGCAGTCTATGGCAGCGGCGGCATGAGCAATCCGGGCTTGATCCCGCTGGTGATTTTCATCGTCCTGCTCGCCAGCCTGTTTTTCCGATGGATCGCCTGGCGGCGCACGCATTACATGATCGGCGACGACGATATCCGCATCGAAAGCGGTATCCTGAGCCGTACGGCGCGTTCCATCCCCTATGACCGCATCCAGGATGTCAGCGTTGAACAAAAGCCGCTGGCGCGGCTGTTCGCGCTGGGCGAAGTCAAGTTCGAAAGCGGCGGGGGCGAGGGCGAGGATGCCAAGCTGAGTTTCGTCTCGCTGGAGGAAGCCGAGCGGTTACGTGAAACCGTGCGCACGCGCAAGGCGGGTGCGATCGCTGCGGACCATGCAGTCGTCGAAGCCGAAGAAACCGAAACCGCCGTTTTCGCAATGGACACTGCCCGGCTGGTAACGCTCGGTTTCTTTTCGTTCAATCTGGTGATTTTCGCGATTCTGGGCGGTCTGGCGCAGCAATTCGATTTCCTGATTCCGTTCGACTGGTGGGATTTCAAGCGCTGGATCGGCGTGGCCGAAGAAAATGGCGTTGACATCACGCATATCGATCGCGATCTGCAGATTGCGGGCGCTTTGTTCGCGCTGGGTGCCTTGATCGTTATCGGCTTTGCCAGTGGGCTGATCCGTACCTTCCTGACCGAATATGGTTTCCGGCTGACACGCACGCCAAAGGGCTTTCGCCGACGCCGGGGGCTACTGACGCTGACCGATGTCGTGATGCCCGTTGCACGGGTGCAGGCGGCGGTTGTGACCACCGGGCCGATCCGCAAACTGCGCGGCTGGCACGCGCTTAAATTCGTCAGCCTGGCACAGGAAAGCAAAGAAGAGAGCGACCATATGGTCGCCCCGCTCGCCAAGCTGGAGGAGATTTGGCCGATCGCTGGCGAAGCTGGTATTTCTGCGCCCGAAACCGATGCAGCCTTCCGCCGCGCACCGCTGCGCTGGTGGCTCGTCAGCATCGTGGTTTATGCTGTTTTTGCGCTGCTGGGCGCTGCCGGGCTTGCACTGGCCGAGGCACCACTCTTCACCATCGGCCTGCTGGTGGTGCCAGCGCTCCTTTTTCTGCCTTTGCCCTGGCTCGAATGGCGGCATTATGGCGACCACGCAGACGAACGACAGCTTTATGTGCATGAACATTGGTGGCGGCAGCGGCTAACCGTCGCACCCCAATTGAAAGTACAAAGCGCCGAGATCAGGCAAGGGCCGATTGCCCGAATGCTGGGGCTATCGACGCTGCATTTCGGGATTGCGGGCGGTAACCTGTCCTTCATAGCCCTCCCGCTGGCGGAGGCCCGCGCGATCCGGGACCAGGTAATGGCGGTGGTTGTGCCAGTGGATTTTTCGGAGAGTAACAGGCGGGGGTGATTTTTCGATTTGTGAAAGAGGCAAGAGGGTGAGAGGGGGCAGTTCAAGCCGTAACCCCTCTTTCCCTCGCGCCTCTTTTACAATGTAAAGAAGGCGGAAAGGAAAGAAGGGATTGGATATTAATAAAACATCTTTCTGTTTTCTTTCCTTTACGCCTTTCTCGCCAAAGGCGAGCCTGATTACGGTTGAAAAATTGAAGAACACTTTTGAAATATTACCGTAGCCTGAGCCTGTCGAAGCATGCCTCTTAAGTGTAGAGCTACATTTGAGCGACGCCCTTCGACAGGCTCAGGGCTACGGTAAATTAACAATCTGACGGATTGAATTATTCAAAAGGTGCCATCACCTGCTCTTCGATCACCCCGCCATCGTCCTTGCGCAGGCTCATGCGCACCGTCTTCGCATCCCAGTCTATATCGATCTGGCCGAAATTGGGGATACCCCAAAAGCCGCCGGTCCGCATCGGATCGGGCTCGCGGTCACGCCCATCGCCCTTGCCAAAAGCAAAGTTGAGCGAACTCGATGTCAACTCCCATTGCAGTTTGTTGGTGCCGGGGGCCGCGCGCCGGTAAAAGCCCCCCGAATGGCGATCGCCGGTAAGGAAGATCGCGTTGTTGGCCTTCTTCTTGTCGAGCAGGTCGTAGAGCCGCTGACGTTCCCTGGGAAAATTGGTCCAGCCCTCGAAATTGTGCGCACTGGTGATTACCTGCGTCGAGGAGATGATGAAGCGCAGTTCGGCAGGTTTGGAAAGCTCCCCCTCCAGCCAGCGCCACTGCGCATCGCCCAGCATCGTTGCCTTGGGGTCTTCATTCGGCAGATACCACCCCAGCGTTGGCCCCGGATCGCGGTACGGCATACGGACAAGATCGGATCGGAAAAAGCGCGTGTCGAGAATAATGAACTGCACCCGCTTGCCCTCTGGCCCTATAATGCGGCTTTCATAGACGCCAGGCCGCCCGCGTACCTCGGCGCTGCTGTTCCAATAGCTTTCATACAGTTTTTCCGCCCATTCCTTGAAAGCGAAGCTGCCGCCGACATCATTGTCACCATAATCATGATCGTCCCACGTCGTCATCATCGGCACCGAACGGCGGAAACGGTCGAATTCCTGGCGGCTCGACAATTTGCGGTAGCTGGCCGACATAGTTGGAATATCAGCCGCACCGGTTGCCCCGGTATCGCCGTAGACATTGTCACCGATCATCAGGAAGGCCTGCGGTTTTTGCGCCGCGATCACATCCCAAAAGGCCATGTGACGGTTTTCGTTGACGCAGGACCCGAAGGCAAAACGTGTGAGAACGGTATCCGCCGCCAGCGCCGGATTGGGCGGGGCGATTGGCAGCCGGGCAGTCTGGCTGGCATAGAAAGGACGCAAGGCTTCTTGCGCGGTCGCAGGTGATGCAGAGGTTTCAGCGGTTTGCGTCGTCGTGGTGCAGGCTGAAAGCAGAAGCGCCGATAGCAAAGTCGTTCGTTTGAGCATCGTCAATATCCTTGGGCATTTCCCCGTTTACCAGAGCCATGCGCTGCCAGCCAAGTATGTCAAGTTTGTGACATGCTGATTTTCACACCCACCTGCCCCTTTGTACCGTAAGCCTGAGCTTGTCGAAGGGCGCCTCGAGCGGTAGCGTTAAATTTGAGGAGCGCCCTTCAACAGGCTCAGGGCTACGGTTCTATATGCCAAGAAAGGATTTTTATGCGTCGAAGGCTAATTTTGTCATGGCTTGCCACTCTTTTATTGGCCTCCACATCAGCCCAAGCCGATCCCGGCGCCGACCTCAAAAAACTGGCCGACGATTATTGGGCGTTCGTCTTGAAAGAACAGCCGGTGATGGCAAGTTCGCTGGGCGTCGATGCTTATGCCAATGAGATCGGCGATTATAGCCTTGCCGGGCAAGATCGTTTCGCAAAGGCGAGCGCGGACTATCTGAAGCGGCTGGACGCGATTCCCGCAAGTGCGCTCAGTAGTGCCGAGAAAATCGAATATGGCATATTGAGGCGCACGCTCGCCGAAACCATCGAGGGCAATCGCTATGGCCAGCGGACGATGAACTTTTCGACCTATTCGGGCTGGCATCAGGGCTTCGCAGGAATGGCAGATAATCTGCCTTTCCGGGGTGCGGCCGACTATCGAAGCTATAACGCCCGGCTTGCGCAATATACCCGCGCCAACGATCAATCGATCGCGGTCGCCGATGCGGCAATCAAGGGCAAACATACGCTGCCGTGCGAAATCCTGCCGGGTTATGAAAAAGGCATCAGCGGCCTGATCGTAAAGGATGCGCGGCAATCGCGGTACTTCCAGCCCTATACCCGCACCAAGCCTGACAATATTGCAGATGCCGAGTGGAAGGCGCTCGGCGATGAAGCGGCGAACACTGTCACCACGATCATCTATCCGGCGCTGAACAAGCATCTCGACTGGTTCATCAAAAGCTACAAGCCCGCCTGTGCGAAAGCCCCCGGCATTTCGGCACAGCCCGGCGGCAAGGATTACTACGCCTTCCGCATCCGCCAGCAAACGACCACGACACTGGATGCCGAGGCGATCCATCAGCTTGGCTTGAAGGAAGTCGCGCGCATCCGGGCCGAAATGATCGGAGTTGCGAAGAAGGCAGGCTATGACAGCCGCGAGGCTTTCATCCAGCATCTGCGCACCGATCCGCAATATTACGCAAAGACGCCCGAAGAGCTGATGGAAAAGGTCGCGCGCGTCACCAAGACGATCGACGGCAAGATGCCCGGCCTGTTCAAACGCTTGCCGCGCCTTCCTTATGGCATCAAGGAAATCCCAGCCGAGATAGCCGAAGGGACGACGACGGCCTATTACAACCCTGGGTCGCCTGCGATTGGGGTGGCAGGTTTCTATTTCGTCAACACCTCGAAACTCGACCAGCGCCCTTTGTGGGAAATCCCGGCGCTTTCGGTGCATGAGGCGGTGCCTGGGCATCATCACCAGATCGCCTTGCAGCAGGAATTGGACCTTTCCGACTTTCGCAAGAACGGTGCCTTTTTCACCGCCTTTGTCGAAGGCTGGGGGCTTTATTCCGAACGACTGGGAATCGAAATGGGGCTCTATGACACCCCGGCGAAGGATATGGGCCGCCTAAGCTACGAAATGTGGCGCGCAACGCGACTGGTGGTCGATACCGGGATTCATGCCAAGGGCTGGTCGAAAGCACAGGCGATTGCGTTCATGACCGACAACACCGCGCTTTCCGCAGCCAATATCGAGGCCGAGGTCAACCGCTACATCAGTTGGCCAGGGCAAGCCTTGGCGTACAAGCTGGGGGAACTGAAGATCCGCGAATTGCGCGAACTGGCGTCGAAAGAGCTGGGGCCCAAATTCGATCTGGCTGCTTTTCACGATACTGTGCTGGGCCAGGGCGCGGTGCCACTGGATGTGCTTGAGGCGATGGTGAAGGGCTGGATCGAGATGGAGAAGGCGAAGAGGTAGTTAAGACTGCCCATATCATACTCAATTTCGTCACCCCCGCGAAGGCGGGGTCCATCACCTGAGCTATCGGTTTACGCAACGATCTAGTATGCTGGAACTGAAGTACGTTGCGCTACTTACCCGTCACCCTGAACTTGTTTCAGGGTCTATCTCTCAAACAAGCTCAGGGGTTGGTTGAGGAATTGATGCTGAAACAAGTTCAGCATGACGTTATCTTATGTCATGAACTTCAGTTCCAAGTGACTAGTTGAAGCCTTAAGGGCAGGAGATGGATTCTCGCCTTCGCGGGAATGACGAATATTTAGGGTCCCCATCCTAGTTTACTCCCTAACCTCATTTCCCCAAAACCTCTTGCGCGTCCGCATCCAGCCCCGGCGGATCGGCGAAATAGGATGCGGGGGTGCCGGCATAATGCACCGGGTGCTTCATAGAGCGATAGCGGTACCCGACCTTCGCCTCGCGTTCCTCGAAAAAGCCTATGGCTGCCAGATGCGGATCGGTCAGCACGTCAGCCATACGGTTGTACCGCATTGCCGGGATGTTGTTTTCCGCCAGCAAATCCAGCCATTCGTCGGTGGTCTTGGTCGCGCTCGATTCCTCGATCATCGCATAAAGTTCGGCGACATTTTCGGTACGCGCCTGATAGGTCGAAAAACGCGGATCTTCGAACACGCCTGGCCGGTCGGCCAGTTCGAAAAAGCGCGCCCATTGTGCATCCTTGTAGGGCACGATGGCAATATAGCCGTCCTTCGTCGGGTAAGGCCGCCGCCGCGGATTGACCGAGCGGGTGTAGCCAAGCTTGCCATTGCCCGGAACGAACGTCTCACCCCATAGATTTTCCACCATGTTGAACCAGGTAAAGCATTCGAGCATCGGCACCTGCACGAACTGCCCGCCCTGCCCGTTCGCGCGTGCCAGAAGTGCTGCCATGACGGCGTTGGCCGCAAATAGCCCGACGACCTTGTCCGCAACCAGCGTCGGTGCATATTGCGGGCGGCCGCCATCGCGCAGTTCGTACAGCGCTGCAAAGCCTGAGGCTGCCTGGATCAGATCGTCATAGGCCTGTCTGTTGGCATAGGGTCCATCGGCACCAAAGCCCGCACAATGGACATAGACGATGGCGGGATTGATCGCCTTCACGCTTTCATAATCAAGGCCAAGCCTCTCCATCCCGCCAAGCCGTATGTTGTGGAAGAACACGTCGGCGCCCGATAGCAGATCAAGGATCGCAGCCTTATCCTTGACGTTGGAGGCATCGAGCGCCACCGATTTCTTGTTGCGATTGAGATTGGTGTAGATCGGTCCATGCTCGCCCGTCGGATTGTCGCCTGCCTTGCGCATGATATCTCCGCCGCCCTGGGCATTTTCGACCTTGATCACCTCCGCCCCCAGATCGGCCAGTTGCAACGTGGCAAAGGGCCCCAGAACAACGGTCGACATATCGAGTACCTTGACGCCCTTTAGTGGCCCGGTGCGTTTGCCATCCCATTCCAGCTTCGGCCATCCTACCACGAAATTTCTCCTTATATCCCGATTGTTCATTCCCAGATAATCCGACAACCGGTATTGTCGATACGACAAATCGATGGTGGAGACGGACTATGATGCGCGTTTCAATGACTTTTGCGCTTGCCGCAATGCTGGGCCTTTCCGGTTGCTCCTACAATGATGCGGAAAACGCACCTGCTCCCATTCGCGACAGGGAAGCGAGAACATTGGCCAAAGAGCTTGATGGCAAGGTTTCCGGTGAACCGCAAAATTGCATATCGACCTTCAGCAACAGCAATTTCATCCGGATCAGCGACGATACGCTGCTCTACCGTGAGTCCGGGCGGCTGGTCTACAAGAACCGGCTGCGTTCGGCGTGTCCGGGCCTGGCACGCGACAACGATATCATCGTAACTGAGAGATTTAGCAGCCAGTTATGCCGGGGGGATCTGATCCGTCTCGTCGACCGCACGAGCGGGATACCGGGGCCGGTGTGCAGTCTTGGGGAATTTGTGCCTTACAGGAAGGCTGGATAATAAGGCCCGTATCCTAGTTGCAATATTGTAATAAAATCACCGTAGCCCTGAGCCTGTCGAAGGGCGAATCACAAATGTAGCGCCCTATTATAGGCGTGCTTCGACAAGCTCAGCACTGCGGTTTTCTTTTATTATCTTCAAACTTTAACGCACGGTAACGGTCACCGCCCGCCGGTTCTGCGCCCAGGCTTCCTCGTTAGAACCCAGCGCTTGCGGCCTTTCCTTCCCGTAGCTTACGGTCTGGATTCGCCCGGCATCGACGCCAAGCGTGGTAAGATAGTTCTTCGCCGCATTGGCGCGTCGTTCGCCCAGCGCCAGGTTATAGTCGCGCGTCCCGCGCTCGTCGGCATGCCCTTCGACCGTAATCCGCGTATTGGGATAACGCGCCAGCCACTGCGCCTGCGCCTGCAACGTTGCCTGATCGGCGCTGTCGATGTTGAACCGGTCGGTATCGAAGAAGATGCGATCGCCGTTCATGCCAACGGTCTGCATGAAGTCTTCCTGACTGCCGGGGGTAATGGTTCCGGTTGCAGGGCCGGTATCGGTCGTTGCCCCACCTGGCGTACCGTCGGCTACCGGCGGCAGATTTTCGACTTCTTTCTTGCCGCAAGCCGCAAGCGCGGTGCTTGCCATCAATAACAGCGCGAAGGTGCGTGCTTTATTCGTCATCTTTGTCTTCCTTTCCTACTGCCCCGCTGTTGAATGCAGTTATGGCAATACAGGTCCCCATGCCGGGTCCGATCCATCGACCGGTGTCGGCAGCTTGCGTTCATTCCGTCCGGTCAGGTCCACCTGCCAGACGCTTGTTTTACCACTATTCTTTGCTGTGCGAAAGAACTGGATGACGCGACCATTGGGGGCCCAAGTCGGTGCCTCATCCTGCCAGCTGTTGGTCAGCAGGCGCTCACCCGAACCATCGGGCCGCATCACGCCGACGCGAAAATCGCCTGCAATCCGCGTATAGGCGATCAGGTCGCCGCGCGGGCTCCATTCCGGGGTCGCATAGCGTCCGCTGCCCTGGCTGACGCGGCGCTGGCCCGAACCGTCGGCCCCCATGACATAGATCTGCTGGCTGCCACCCCGATCGCTTTCAAAAACGATCTGCCGCCCGTCGGGGGAGAAACTGCCCCCCACATCGATCCCCGGCGCGGTCGTCAGTCGAACCGGCGTACCGCCGCCCGCGGCCGAAACCTTGTAGACATCGGTGTTGCCCGCAACCGCCATCGAATACAGGATTGTCGTTCCATCAGGCGACCAGCGCGGGGCGAAGGTCGGATTCTTCGACGCCGTGATCAGCCGCTGTCGCCCGCTGTCAATATCGTAGACATAGATGCGCGGGTTGCCGTCCTGATAGCTCAGATAAAGGATCGACTTGTAATTGGGCGAGAAACGCGGCGTCAGCGCGGTCGATTGGCCGTTGGTAATGAAACGGTGGTTTGCGCCATCCGAATCCATGATCGCCAGCCGCTTGACGCGCTTACCTTTGGGCCCGGTCTCGGCGATGTAAGCCACCCGGCTATCGAAGAAAGGCAGTTCGCCCGTCAGTTTCGAATAGATCGCGTCCGAACATTTATGCGCCGCTCTGCGCCAGTCGCGAGGGGCAACGACAAAACCCAACCGGTTCTGCTCCTGCCCGAAATTGACATCATAGAGATAGCAGCCAACCGTCAGATTGCCATCGCCGCCGACTTTTACAAAGCCCTGGATCAGCTGTTCGGCGTTACGGCCTTTCCAATAATCATATTGCGGTGCCGTTACCTCAGGAAGCGTGATGGGGCGGACGCCTGCCGGCCCTTGCGGTTCGAACAGGCCCGAATTGCGCAGGTTCGCCGAAATCACTTCGGCAATCTGTCTGCCCAGATTGGCGCTGTTCCCTGCCGCGGTATCCGCCGGATTGGGCGCAACGAGCGCGGGTACGGCAATGCGGCGGACCTTGGCCTCGACATCGACCTCGATCAGTTCGGGTTCGTCTGTTGTGATCGGGGGCGGTGCAACAGGGGCGGTCTGTGCCGACACGGGCACCGGCGCCAGAAAGAGCGATGCCGTCAGGAGCAAGATGGAATTTTTCTGTTTCATAGAACTTCCTATTTAAAATTCACCTTGAGCTGAACCTTGTGATTTTTCCACACATCATAGTCAGCGGGATCGAGATTATAGGGCGAGGCGGCACGCAGGCTATCGAGCACGCATCTCTTCATCTGCGCGACCTGCGCCTGATTGTCCGACGTGATGCCCTGCACATCATAGACGCTGGCATCGACAAGCCGGGCCGACGCGTTGATGTTGAGGGCAACGAACACACGCAGCGATGAATTGTCGCTGGTCACAGGTGCGCAACCGGGAATCAAAGGCCGAACTTCGGACGCAATAGTAGCACTCGTCGCCGAGCGAACCTGCGCCGCGGGCTTTGCAGCCGGGGTCCCGGTCGTGGGCGCCGTACCTCTGGTCGGCTTGGGATTGGAGCCCGCCCCTGCTATCGCTGCCTCGAAATCCTTGCTGAACGGGCGCGGTTGTGATGGCCTGGGCTGAGCTGGCCTTGTTGCCTGCTTTGGCTTGGGCGGGGTAGCACTCGCCTGTTTAGGCAACGGCTTTGGCGCAGGCTTGGGCTGGGAAGCGGGCTTTGGTTGTTCGACGGTTTTCGGAGCGGGCTTGGGAGCAACCGGCTCGAATTTGACCACCGGTGTCGGCTCTGGCTCGGAAGCGGGCGCTGCAGGTGCGGGTTCTTCCTGAACGGGATCGGGCGCGGTCGATATATCAGCGCTTTCCGCCTCCAGCGTTACCGAGATTGGCTGCGGTTTCATGATCCGGTCGCTGGTAAAGAACGCCCCCAGCGCAAAAGCGCCAAGCAGCAGCGCATGGCCACCAAGGGCTGTACCCAGGCCGATCTTTTCCGTGCGGTCCATCGCCATAAGGCTATTGGTCCTCAGATGAACGCTCAGTGACTGAACCACCCGCAGCAGTCGTCACCAGACTGACCGAATTGAGACCGACACGGTTCAGTTCACCCATCACCTTCATCATTTCGCCATAGCTGATGCCTGTATCCCCGCGCAGCATGATCTGGCGCGGATTGTCCGGTTTCTGCGCTGCCGCAATGGCCTCCAACTCGGATGACAGTTCGCTCGCGCTCACAGGTTGGCTGTCGAGAAAGACCTGACCGGATTTGTCGATCGAGATATCGAGCGGCTCATCCTTCTGATCAAGCGCATTGGCGCGGCTTTCAGGCAGTTCGACTGGCACG
This sequence comes from Sphingorhabdus sp., assembly GCA_051657985.1. Classification (GTDB taxonomy): domain Bacteria; phylum Pseudomonadota; class Alphaproteobacteria; order Sphingomonadales; family Sphingomonadaceae; genus Sphingorhabdus_B. The sequence continues at coordinate 14,527 of JBOFLS010000142.1, forward strand.
CCCGATACCAGCAAAGGCGCCGTCACCATGAAGATGATGAGCAGCACCAGCATGACATCGACGAACGGCGTAACGTTGATCTCTGCCATCGGTACGCGGCGGTGGCCACGGCGCGAACGGCGACCGCCTCCTCCGGAATTGAGGTTCATCGCCATTGCAATAAACCCTCAATCCCGTTCGCCTCGAGCGAAGACGAGAGGCGGTGAGATAAAGCGCAATCGCTTTGTGTCTCGTCTTCGCTCGACACGAACGGAACTGAAGGTCTGATGTTTTTCATCCTTCCCGCTCCAGTTCCCGGCTCAGCATCCCGTGAAAATTATCGGCAAAACGTCCCATGCGCGCTTCATACTGGTTCAGCCTGTGCGAAAAACGGTTATAGGCAATCACCGCCGGAATGGCCGCAAACAGGCCGATAGCGGTGGCGAACAGCGCCTCGGCAATACCGGGGGCAACGACAGCAAGCGAGCTGTTCTGCTCGGCAGCAATCGCCGAAAAGCTGCGCATGATCCCCCAGACGGTACCAAATAGCCCAACAAAGGGAGCAACCGCACCCGTCGTCGCCAGAAAGTTCAAACGGTTGGAAAGCTTTTCGCTTTCCGCCGCGATCGTCGCATCCATCGCGGTGGCCAGCCGTTCGCGCACGCCTTGACGATCGACGACCTTTCCGGTGGTCGAGCGCCGCCATTCGGTCAGTCCGGCAGCAAAGACCCGCGCCACGGGCAGATCGGATTTACCCTGTTCATTGTATAGCGCATCGATGCTCGCGGTCTTGGCAAAGCCCGCTTCGAATTTGCCCGTTTCGTCTACGATCTTGCTCATCCGGAACAGGAAGCTGATGATAATGGTCCATACCCAGACGCTTGCAAGCGCCAGCCCGATCATGACCGCCTTCACGACCCAATCAGCCTGCAAAAACAGCTCGATTGGGGAAAAGGTCGCGCCTTGGGCCAGGATAAGCAATTGCATAGTTTCTCTTTTCTATCTCGTCTTACCAGTATTTTTGATGGCCTCAAATGCCGCCAGCCATTCTCGGGGCTGCCTTTTGGGGCGGCCGTCGGGCGAAAGGAAGGCGGCTATAACCTCTGCCTCGGTAAGCACTTGGTCCCCGCGCATGACTCTCTGATGAATGACAACGCTGGCCCCGCGAATTTGTTCGACTGTCGAGACGACGACCAGGGCATCGTCGAAATGGGCTGGTGCACGATATTTGATATGCAGGTCGGCAACGGCATAAACCCCCTCCCCGCCCTCAAACGCCTCGCGCTGGCGAATCCCGGCGCAGGCCAGCATATCCGACCGGGCACGTTCCATGAAATGCAGATAGCGGGCGTGATAGACAAGGCCCGAAAAATCGGTGTCTTCAAAATAAACCCGCACTGCGAACAGATGGCGGGGGCCGTCGAAATGGCCGGAATAGGGTTGGGTGACGCTCATTCAGATGCGGCTTAACGCAAGGATTCCGCGACTTAAAGGGATTAAGATCACCCATCACTCAATTCGCCGTGCGTCAGACTCGATCCGTCAGTAGTTTTGGGGCGTCGCCAAGGCGACGTAAGACGCAAAGACATGAAGGAAACATCGCGCGAAGCACCCGATTCTTAAGTTCGAAGTTTACGCTGCGAAGAAACAGAAAATTAGCCCTTCGGACTGGCACAATCTCTTTGTGCCTTGCAAGCCCGCCTGCGGGCTTGCCCTAATCACCCAGACCTATTTATCGAACAACCCATCCTGCGCCCCGGCAGGCGGATTAAGGCCCAGATGCTTCCACCCCGGCGCATTGAGCGCACGCCCCCGCGCCGTGCGCGCGATCAAGCCCAGCTGGAGCAGATAAGGCTCGACAACATCCTCGATCGTGTCGCGCGGTTCGCTAAGCCCCGCCGCCAGCGCCTCCACCCCGACAGGGCCACCGCGGTAAATATCGGCAATCATCGTCAGGTAACGACGATCCATGGCATCGAGGCCGAGCCCATCGACCTCCAGCCGGTTCAATGCGGCATCGGCGATCTTGGCAGTAACGATGTTCTCGCCTGCGACATTGGCAAAGTCGCGCACACGGCGCAGCAGCCGGCCGGCGATACGCGGGGTGCCGCGCGAGCGCTTCGCCACCTCGCGCGCGCCGTCGCTCGCAATTTCAAGGTTGAGCAGTTTCGCCGCTCGGGTAACGACCAGTTCCAGCTCGTCATGGGTATAGAAATTCAGCCGCACCGGAATGCCGAAACGGTCGCGCAAGGGCGTGGTCAGCAACCCCTGCCGCGTAGTTGCGCCGACCAGCGTGAAGGCCGGCAAATCGATCCGCACCGAGCGCGCCGATGGCCCCTCCCCGATCATGATATCGAGCGCGCGGTCCTCCATCGCGGGATAGAGGATTTCCTCCACCACCGGATTCAGCCGGTGGATTTCGTCGATGAAGAGGACGTCGCCTTCCTCCAAATTGGTAAGCAACGCCGCCAGATCGCCCGACTTGGCGATGACGGGGCCGGAGGTGGAGCGGAAGCCCACCCCCAGCTCCTTCGCCACAATCTGCGCCAGCGTGGTCTTGCCCAACCCCGGAGGGCCAAAGAAGAGCACATGATCGAGCGCATCACCGCGCGATTTCGCGGCCTCGATAAACACGCGCAAATTCTCCCGCGCCGCCTGCTGACCGATAAATTCGGACAGCGTTTTCGGGCGGAGAGCCGCGTCGATATCCTCAGGCTTGCGCTGGGGGGTGAGGTGGGGGTTATCGGTCATGCTCTATATTTTCGCCTACAATCTCAACCCAATCATGCTTCCGGCTTTCATATATTGAAACCGAAGGTGCGGGAAAGGACGGATCGTTATTGCTATGTCAGGAAACCTAGCCTGCGCGGTAAAAGAACTTCCCGAGCCCCGTTGGCATTTCAGGCAATGACATATCGAAATGCGTACCGGTTCGCCAGTGCAAGTCACGGAAAGCTGACCGCAGCGGCAGGTGGCCGTGCGGACGGTCATTTCGCCGCCCTCTTCAGCGCCAGCCGCCAAAACTAAATAAACCTTACGATGGATCCCGAAACGAGTTCGGGATGACGTTGTTGGTGAAAAATAATCTCAAATAATCCGTCACCCTGAACTTGTTTCAGGGTCCATTTTTCAGCTAAGCTCTTCACATGCGAGAGGAAAAACAGCCTTGCGTGTACATCCTTGCGAGCAAGCCTTACGGCTCGCTCTACATTGGCGTGACGTCCAACCTTGTCGGTCGCGTTTGGCAGCATCGCAACGGGGCAACGCCGGGCCATGTTTCCAAATACAAGATTTACCGCCTTGTTCATTTTGAACTGTTCGGTGGAATGGAACCTGCCATACAGCGCGAAAAGCAATTGAAGAACTGGCATCGACCTTGGAAGATCAACCTGATCAACGAAAATAACCCGCATTGGCCCGATTTGGCGGTGGGGCTGGGCTTGCCTCCTTTGGGTAAGGGCAAACCGCCCGATGGACCCTGAAACAAGTTCAGGGTGACGGTGACGGAGAGTGCGGGTGTGACTCACTTCGCCGCCCTCTTCAGCGCCAGCCTGACCAGCGCATCCAGCGTCGCCGCATCGCCTAATTCCTCCAGCGCCAGCGCTACCGCGCCTTGCGCCTCGCCGGGCTTGAATCCCAGCCCGGTCAGCGCCGACACCGCATCGCTCACAGTACCGCCGCCACCGCCCGCAGCCGCCAGCTTCGCACCACCGCCAAGGCCCGCAAGCACGCCGACCTTGTCCTTCAGCTCATTGACAATCCGGCTCGCCAGTTTTGGCCCCACACCATTGGCGCGCGCGACCATGGCGCTGTCGCCGCCGCCGATCGCGCGGGCGAGGTCATCCGCCTCCAGCGCCGAGAGGATCGCCAGCGCCACCTTGGCGCCGACGCCCTGCACGCCGATCAGCAGGCGGAACCAGTCCCGTTCGTTACGCGAAGCAAAGCCGATCAGCCGCTGGTCATTCTCTGACACCAGCATTTCGGTGAAGACCGTCGCGAAATCATCGACCTTGCCCAAAGCCGCCAAGGTCCGCGCGCTCGCCTGCACCAGATAGCCAACGCCATTCACGTCGATCACCAGGCTATCGCTGCCCGTTTCGTCAATGCGGCCATAAAGTTTTGCGATCATGCCTTGGGTTAACGCCTGCGCGGCGCCCTAGCAAGCAAAAGAGAACAGGATGTGAACTTGGCGCTTGAAATGTAGGATTTGATTCGCGATGAGCGAGTCGCTCTTTGACAATCGAGCTGTGAGGTTCGTCCATATATTCCGGTATCGATCCGGCGGCATTACGTATGCGGTTCAGGTGAGACCTTAGTGAGACCTTTGACGGTTTTTGGCGGGCTACCCGCGAATATGATGCGCATGCGTGACGGCCACCGCCAGCGCATCCGCCGCATCCTCACCCGCCAGTTTCAAGCCGGGCAGCAAGATGCGCAGCATGGCGGCGATCTGGTCCTTGTCGGCCCTTCCTGTTCCGACCACCGATTTTTTGACCAGCCGTGCGGCATATTCGGTGACCGGCACTCGCGTCCGCGCCGCTCCAAGCAACACCACTCCACGCGCCTGGCCCAGTTTCAGCGTGGATTGTGGATTCTTGTTTACGAACACCTCCTCCACCGCGGCACAATCGGGTCGGAAATGATCGAGGATGACGCGGAGCTTCTCGTCAATGGCCACCAGCCGGTTGGCAAGCGGCATTTTCGCATCGGTGCTTATCTCGCCATTGTCGAGATGGCTAAGGCGGTTGCCTTCCTTACGAATGACGCCCCAACCGGTGGTGCCGAGGCCGGGGTCGAGGCCGAGGATGATCACCCAAGTTTCGCCATCACTTCATCGGACATATCGTAATTGCCCCAAACGGTCTGAACGTCGTCGTCATCCTCCAACGTGTCAATCATCTTCATCAGCGTCGCGGCATTGGTTTCATCGACCTCGACCGTCACCTGCGGTTTCCAGGCAAGCTTAGCGCTTTCTGCTTCGCCCAGCGTCGCTTCCAGCGCCCTAGCAACCTCGTGCAGCGCATCCATTGCGGTCCAGATGCTGTGCTCTTCCTCGCCGCTTTCGACATCCTCGGCACCGGCCTCCAGTGCTGCTTCAAACACCTTGTCGGCATCGCCAACCTTGGCCGGATAGGTGATCAGCCCCATGCGATCAAAGCCATGGCTCACCGCTCCGCTCGCGCCCAGATTGCCGCCATTCTTCGAAAACGCAGTGCGCACATTGGTGGCGGTGCGGTTGCGGTTGTCGGTCAGCGCCTCGACGATCACGGCAACCCCGCCGGGGCCATAGCCTTCGTAGCGGATTTCCTCGTAATCCTCACCACCCGCCGCCTGTGCCTTGTCGATCGCGCGCTGGATATTGTCTTTGGGCATCGACTGCGCCTTGGCCGCGTTGACCGCGAGGCGCAGGCGCGGGTTCATGTCCGGATCGGGCATCCCCATTTTGGCAGCGACGGTGATTTCGCGGCTGAGTTTGGAAAACATTGCCGAGCGCTTCTTATCCTGCGCGCCCTTCCTATGCATGATATTCTTGAACTTGCTATGGCCGGCCATGGCTCTCTTCTTTTCTGGCTGAACGAATTTGAAGGCGCGCCCTTACATCAGGATCGCTTGTCAAAGCAACCGTTGCCACCACCCCACATCGCGCCAAGCACCCATTTTCCAGCCGACTTCGCGGTAGATGCCCAACGGGGTAAACCCCATTGCCTCATGCAGACCGATACTCGCGTCGTTAGGAAGCGCAATGCCAGCAAAGACGGCATGCAGATTGCGATCCTTCAACGTCGGAAACAGGGCCTCATAAAGTCGCCATCCAATGCCGCATCTTGCAAAAGTAGGATCGACATACACAGCAACATCGGCGGATGTCGCATAGGCCTGGCGCGTGCGGTGCGGGGAGCCATAGGCATAGCCTGCAATCTGGCCATTGATTTCAGCAACCAGCCAGCCATGACTGGTACCATAGTTCGTTATTCGCCGCTCCATTTCCGCGGCATCGGGGGGGTCGAGTTCGAAACTGACCCAACTGTCGGTAACATAGGGACGATAGATTTCGGCACAGCGCGCAGCATCGACCGACACGGCATGTCGAATTTGAGGGCTCACCCCAATTTCACCGCAGTCCCACTCGCACTCACCATCAGCATCGATCCTTGCTGGCCGAGTACCTCATAATCAAGGTCAATACCGATCACGCCGTCGGCACCCAAAGCCCGGGCTTCCTCGCTAAGCTCTTTCAGCGCGGTGGAGCGGGCTTCCCGCAGACTGTTTTCATAGGCACCCGAACGACCGCCCACGATATCGCGGATACCGGCGAACAGATCCTTGAAGATATTGGCACCGACAATGACTTCGCCGGTAACGACACCCAGATATTCACGCACCGGACGGCCTTCGACGGTGGAGGTAGTGGTTAGAAGCATTTGATGGACTCCTTTGATCAATGCACCCCATTACCGCATTTCGTCATTCCCGCGAAGGCGGGAATCCATCACCTGTCGATAAGATTTATTTCTCCGGTGATGGACCCCCGCCTTCGCGGGGGTGGCGAAGCGTTAAAGTTCAAATAAAGACGCTCAGGCCAATCCCAAAGCTGATTTGTAAGTTTCCAAAATGGCCTCCATCTCCTGCCGGTCGTGCGTTTCCATTTTCCGCAAGCGAACGATCTGGCGCATGATCTTTGTGTCATAGCCTTGCGATTTCGATTCCGAATAAACATCACGGATATCGTCAGCGATGCCTTTTTTCTCTTCCTCCAGCCGCTCGATACGTTCGATGAACAGACGTAGTTGATCGGCGGCAACATTGCCTTCTGCCATTTTTCCCTCCGGTTGGTTACAGGACCAGCGTGGCCCGAATCAGATTGGCCTCGCTTAGGCTAGCGCATCGGAAAGATAAACACTCCGCGCCGCCTAGATCGCCCGATGAATGGCTCGCCTTTGGCGAGCAAGAAGGAAGAAAAGAAGACGGGAAGAGGCAGCGGCAGGTTGTTAAAGCCTGCACTGCCCTCTTCTTTTCTTCCCGCCTTTTTTACAAAACCGACGGGTTGGCCGGATCAATGACCGGCGGCATTCTTCGCCACGCTTTCCTGCATGCGTTGCAGCTGCTCCGGCGTTGCCTCTGATTGGTACTTTGCTTTCCACTCAACGGACGGCATGCCGTGAATCAACGTCCGCGCTTCCTCCTTGGTCAATTCCGGCTGTGCCTCCATTATCCAATCGGCCAGGCAATTGCGGCAGAAACCGGCAAGGCCCATCAGGTCGATATTTTCAGCATCATGACGATGCTGAAGGTGCGCGATCAGCCGCCTGAATGCCGCCGCCGCCGCTTTATCGCTGATCTGCATAGCTATACGCCCTTCCCGTTCACGCTCGCCACCGTTATGGGAGAGGCAAGATTATAAATCCAGACCCCGGAGAGCCTGCCTCATGCAATATCACAAACCGCGCATGCGCAAGGTCCGCGTTCTTGCCACGCTGGGCCCTGCGAGCGACACTCCGGAAATGATCGAGAAGCTGTTTCGCAGCGGTGCCGATGCCTTTCGCGTCAATATGAGCCATGGCGAGCAGGCCGACAAGGCGCAACTGATCGCCAATATCCGTGCACTGGAAAAATCCTACAACCGCCCGACGACAATCTTGGTCGACCTGCAGGGGCCGAAACTGCGAGTGGGCACCTTCGCCGGCGGCAAGGTGGAATTGAAAACCGGGGCAAGCTTCCGCCTGGATATGGATAAAGAGGCTGGCGATGAAACACGCGTATACCTTCCACATCCGGAAATTTTTGCTGCACTCGAACCCGACACCCGGCTGCTGCTCGACGATGGCAAGCTGGTGTTGCGGGTCAGCGAAATCGGACCGGATCACATCGATACGACCGTGGAAGTCGGTGGGGTGTTGTCTGACCGCAAGGGGCTGAACGTTCCCGATGTCGTCGTGCCGATCGCGGCGCTTACCGACAAGGACCGTTCGGATCTTGCCTTTGCACTCGAACAGAATGTCGACTGGATCGCGATGTCGTTCGTGCAGCGACCCGAAGATGTGGCCGAAGGCAAGAAGCTGATCGGCGGCAAGGCGGCATTGCTTGCCAAGATCGAAAAACCGGCAGCAATCAATCGGCTCGATGAAATTCTCGAGCTTGCCGACGGTGTGATGGTTGCGCGCGGCGATTTGGGCGTCGAACTGCCGCCCGAACAGGTACCCCCGCTGCAAAAGAAAATCGTCTCTACCGCACGGCAGATGGGCAAGCCGGTGGTGGTTGCGACGCAGATGCTCGAATCGATGATCGTCTCCCCTACCCCGACCCGTGCCGAGGTATCGGACGTGGCGACCGCGATCTACGACGGTGCCGATGCCGTAATGCTGTCGGCCGAAACCGCAGCGGGTGCATGGCCCGTCGAGGCGGTGTCGATGATGGACCGGATCGCGCAAAAAGTGGAGGGCGACCCCGATTTTTTCAAACGCATCCATTTCACCGAAACCCCGGCCGACGCCACAATCGCCGATGCCCTGGCCGAGGCAAGCGGGCGGATTGCCGATACAGTGGAAACCAGCGCAATCGTCTGCTTTACCTCTTCCGGCTCCACCGCGCGTCGTATCTCGCGTGAGCGGCCTTCGGTGCCATTGCTGGTGCTGACGGCAAGCTTGGCAACCGCGCGCCGCATGGGCCTGCTATGGGGTGCCTTTGCAGTGCGTACCAAGGATATCGGCAGTTTCGAAGAAATGGTGGCCAAAGGCAAACGCATGGCGCTCCGCTATCACTTAGGCAGCGCTGGCGCACGCCTGATCATGATGGCAGGAGTTCCCTTCGGCACGCCGGGGTCGACCAACGTGCTGCATATCGTGCGACTGACAGGCAATGAACTGAAAGATCATTAGGCAACAGGGGCTATGGTGCCGGTTTGATCCGAACTTTGAAACGGATCGAAAAACTGGTTGCCCCAAGAAGCGCCGCGGCCATGCTGCCGGTTGGCGTCACGCGAATACGCCGCACATTGGGATCATAGCCCGCAACAGGCACATAGGTGAAATCGGTACCCGTGGTGAATTGCGAGTAAGCAATGGTTGCTGCCGAACAACAGCTGAGGCCGCTGCCGGGGCTGCCTTCGATAAATTCGACCGGGGTTGTTGCGGGGCCGGCTCCGTCAATGTCGGCGTTCAAGAATTCGACTTCCGCCGGAAGCGGATCGGTGATCAGCAAGGTTCCGCTGTCGATTGGCACTGATGGATTGCTGACGGTTACGGTATAAAGAATGTCCGCCCCGGGGATTGCGAATTTCTCAGGGCCGCTGGTCGCAACGGTCTGTGAAGATTTGGCCACTTGCAAAACAGGTGATGGAGCAAAGCAGAAAGGGAGCGCCGACATGCTCGGGGCAGTGGCGTTCGTCTGTCCGGCAGCGCCCCGGGTAGCGCCGTTCGGTCGGAATTCGGAGACCGAGCTGGAATTGGAAATGCCATTGGCACCACCCGCTGCAGTTCTTGTGCCGCCAGCCGAAACGGCAATCACCCCGCCACCGCCGCCGCCGCCCGGGCCCTCGCTTTCCGCGTTGGTAATGAGCTGATCGCCGCCTTTCCCACCACTTGCCTGATATTGAATGCTGCCCGAAGATCCATTATGCACCGCAATGATCGTACCTCCGGCCCCTCCGCCGCCCGGTGCGTCATTGTGACTGGGAACGGTATTTCCAGCCGCCGCACCGTTAGCTCTGACCTGACCGGAGCCTGCCATGCTATCTGCAATAACCATGACCAGGCCGCCACCCGCAGCGCCTGCACTTGCAGCGCCATTGTTGCCATCGCCAGCACCGCCGCCGCCGCCCAGAAAGGCTCGACTGGCTGCGGCATAACTCATTGGACGCCCCCCCAATCCCCCAAGCTCGCGCCGGAAATCACCACCCCATCCCGTCGCCGCGGGTGATCCCGGCCCTGTGGTGAGTGCGTCGAGATTATTGGCAGCATAAGTATACCCACCGCGTCCACCGCCCGCATTGGCGGTTGTGGCGCTCAAAGAAGGGTCGAGATTCCATGCATTGATCCAAGCTGGAGTACTGATATCGGGTACGCCCTGTCCCGCCCACGAATTGCCGTTATTGCCATTGGCCCCGCCGCCGCCGCCGGCATTGTGACCATTTCCGCCACCACCACCATTGGCAGGTGCACCGCGACCGTAGCGACCAACGCCATCATAATCGGTTTGATATCCAGCAATGCCTTCGCCCTTTTCACCCCCTGCAGAGGGAAGTGTCGCCCGATAATAATTATTGGCGGCGGCCGCCCCCGTTGTGGTGGTCAGATTGTCGATTGCGCCACCGCGAAAACCGGCACCGTTTGCACTTAATACTCCATTGTTGGTGAAAACTTGGCTTACATGCACGGCGGCTACCCCGCCCGTACTGCCATTCCATGGCTGCGCCGAAATGCTGCCCCCGGCATTGATTGTAAGATTTCTATACTGAGGGACACGGATCAATTGCGGTCGTCCGCCGCTTGCATAACTATTGAGCAAGCCATTGCACACGGAGCCATAAGTCGCAAAACTGACCGTGCTGCCGCTTACCGAAGCGACTGTTTGATATTCCCAAAGGCCTGCACCGCCTAATGCGGTGACGGCGCCATAGCCGCTTGTATCGCTTGTATTGATCGTTGCGCCCTGAGCCTGATAGATCATCACCAGATCGCCGGCTGCGAGACCGGCAAGGCTGCTAGTCGTCGTCACACTTGGGGAACCTGCACCAGGCGAACCGGAAATAGCGGCATATTGATTGACCACCACCGCACCTGAGACAGTCAGGTCTCCATCTTTACCAGGCGTTTCAGCAATAGCTTTCGTCATAAGCATGAAGGAACATGCCGTAACCAAAAGGTACGACCGGTTTATGCGCTGAAGCACCCCCTGATGGGATATATGTTTTACAAACACACCCATATTCAATTGCAAAAGCTTTAGAGGATTTTGGTTAACATCATCATGGCACAATATGTAAAATCATTGCATATGCCATTTACAAAAGTCTTAATAAACGGATTGAGATTTCCGGGCGGCAAAATGTTTTGGATAAATGACCGGCGGTGTTTCGGTTTCAGACCGGAATCAGCAGGGAAGAGTCGCCATAGCTGTAAAAGCGATATTGCTGGGCGATCGCATGGCGATAGACGGCCTGCATCGTTTCAAGACCCATCAATGCACTTACCAGCATGAACAAAGTCGATTTGGGCAGATGAAAATTGGTCATCAAACCATCGATAGCTTTGAAGCGATAGCCAGGCGTGATAAAAATCGCGGTATCGCCTTCGAAAGCCTGAATTCTACCATCATCGTCTGCGGCGCTTTCAAGCAATCTTAGGACGGTTGTTCCCACAGCAATCAGGCGCCCGCCATTCCTGCGTACCGCGTTGAGCCGGGCGGCTGTAACCGCATCGATCTGGCCCCATTCGGCATGCATCACATGATCGACGGTATCCTCAGCTTTTACCGGTAAAAAAGTGCCCGCGCCGACATGCAAAGTCAGGATTTCGCTCTCTATTCCGGCCTTTTCAAGATCCTTGGTCAATTGTGGTGTGAAATGTAGCGAGGCGGTAGGCGCGGCAACGGCCCCATCCTTTGCCGCGAACATGGTCTGATAATCGCTACGGTCACGTTCGTCGGTCGTGCGCTTGTTTGCGATATAAGGCGGCAGCGGCATACGGCCTGCGCGTTCGAGCAGGAGTTCGACAGGCTCATCGCCTTCGAATGCCAATATGAAGCTGCCATCGGAAAGGCGCTTCTGGGCGATCGCCGCAACCTCTGCGCCAAATTCGATCCGATCGCCAGGCTTCAGCCGTTTAGCGTTACGAACGAATGCCTGCCAACGTCTCAAGTCAATGCGCTTATGCAACGTTGCCCCGATCCGCGCCTCCATGCCCTTGAATGCGGTACGGATGCCCTCAAGCTGTGCCGGGATCACGCGCGTATCATTGAAGACCAGGCAATCGCCCGTACGCAGCCGGTTGGGAAGATCGAAAACATGGCTGTCTTCGATATGGCCGTCGCCCGATACGCATAACATCCGTGCCGCATCGCGCGGCGTTACGGGTCGCAGCGCGATTCGTTCAGGCGGAAGCTCGAAATCAAAAAGATCGACGCGCATGAAGCGCTTAATTCAAGGGCTTGTTCAGGTCGTTCACACCGATCTGTGGTTCGGCCGCGGGCGCTGGCGGCGTAAAGACTGGCGGCGGCACATTATCGGAGGCTATCGACGCCTGCAGGATTTTATCGGGCGATGCCGGTGGTTCGCCCCGCTGGATAGCGTCGACATATTGCATCCCCGAAACCACCCGACCGAACACGGTATATTTGTTGTCGAGACTGAAACGCGGCTGAAAACAGATAAAGAATTGACTGTTCGCGCTGTCGTTGCTTTCCGCGCGCGCCATCGAAACCGTTCCCCGCAAATGCGGCTTGGCATTAAATTCGGCTTTGAGATCGGGAAGCGGCGAACCACCCTTACCGGTGCCAGTCGGATCGCCGGTCTGGGCCATAAATCCATCGATCACCCGGTGGAAGATCACGCCGTTATAAAAGCCCTGACGGGCTAGCGTCTTGATGCGTTCGACATGCGCAGGTGCAACATCGGCATAGAGTTGTATCGCTACTCGCCCGCCGGTCGAAAGATCGAGATAAAGGGTATTCTCGGCAGAATTGGCGGCAGGTGCTGGAACCAGATCAGGCGCGGTCTGCGCTTGCGCCAGAGACACCCCAGACAAGACAAACATCAGAAAAGCAAGGAAACGCAACATAGGATGGCAAACTCCCGAAAACGAATTTGCGGTTCCTTAGCCATATCTAATGTCCTTGTCATGAACGAAGCGATGGCAATGCAAAATGGTTGCCAAGACCGGCGTTTGCAGACAAATACGCCTTACGGGGCCATAAATAACAGAGGGAGGACAGGGGCAAACCCCCTGTCATGGACAAAATGAACAAATGGCTGACGATATTGGCTGCAACCGGACTAGCGATTACGACAGGCGGATGCGGCGACAGTGCAGATACGAATGGCGATGGGTCGGTATCGCGGGCCGAACGGGCGCAGGAAATGCAACGGGACGGTTATTTGGCAATGCAACCCGGACGCTGGCGGATGGATTTCCAATTCACCGATATCGACGTTCCCCGCCTAGGGGCCAAGGAGAAAAATTCTATCAAGACCGAATTGGCGAAGGGCGCGTCCGGCTATTCCTGTTTGAGCGCTGCCGAAGCGGCCAAACCGGGCCCGGATTTTTTCGGAGGTCAAGGGGCCGAGGATTGTACCTATCAAAACTTCGATATCGCCGGAAACCGGGCAAGGATGGCGTTGTCATGCGGTATGGGCGATATCGGCAAAGCCAAGATGGATCTGGACGGCACAGTCGGCGATACCGATTTCAATTTCGATACCGATCTGGTCCTGCAAGTGCCGATGGCCGGCAAGATAACGCTGAAGGGCACGATGACAGGCAAGCATGAAGGAGCGTGCAAGGGAGACGAATGATGCGTCTGAAAACAGCGCTTTTTCTATTTGCGACACTGGCAGCTCCTGCTTCATTGGCCTTCGCGCAACAAGCTTTACCGCAGCCTGCCAACGTGCGCGTCGATTTCAATGCTGCAAGCCTTACGACAGCACAAACACAAGGCGAAGCGGGCGTTGCGGGGCGCCCCGTACACCCCGATGATCCTGTACGGGTTGCCTCTATTTCAAAACTGATCGTTGCCTTGGCAGTGATGACACTGGTGGATGAAGGCAAGGTCGATCTTGATCGCGATATCAATGGCTATCTGGGGTATTCCATCCGCAATCCTGCCTTTCCCAAGCAGAAGATCACATTGCGGCATTTGCTCTCGCATCGCTCGGGCATTCGCGACAATATTGACTATCTGATCCCGTTGGATGGTCGATTGAAAACCGTGCTGGAAAATCCGGCTGCATGGAACGGCAAGCACCGGCCTGGCACCTATTTCAGCTATGCCAACCTCAATTCCCCGGTAATCGCTGCCACAATCGAAGCTGCAACAGGCAAGCGCTTCGATGAAATTATCGCCGAAAAAGTGCTTGGACCGTTGAACCTTGATGCCTGCTTTAACTGGGGGGCAGGCTGTTCGCCGCAACGGCGTTGGCGCGTCGTCACGCTCCTTCGTCCCAATGGCGATCTGGCGCGCGACGCCCCGCTTGCAAGCTCGGATCCATGCCCCGTCCTTCCCGCAAGCAATGGGAGCTGCGATCTGGCACTATATGCAATCGGAAAAAATGGATCGTCCTTCAGTCCGCAAGGTGGCCTGCGCATTTCGCCGAGCGATCTTGGGAAAATCGGGCAATTACTCCTCAATAGAGGCCAGCCTATTCTATCGCGTAAGGCTTTTGTCGAAATGACCCGTCCGCAATGGCGTTTCAACGGCGGCAATGGCGACGACGACAAGGGCTATTTTACCGCTTACGGCTTGGGCGTACACTTGCACCGCGACAGTAAGGGGGCTTATTGGATGGGCCATGTCGGCGAGGCCTATTCGCTTCGCGCCGGACTATGGGTCAATCCGAAAACCGGCAAAGGCTTTGCGCAATATGTGACGATGGTGGCGGAAGATGCGCCGGTCGGCCATTGCCTTGAAACCTGCCCGTAATATGGCCAGAAAATATCGACCGTTGGAGGAGGATGAGGCAACCGAATCTACCTTGTCGTGCTGGCTCTGCTCGCGGCCTATGGGAGAAATGATCGAGTGGCATCACCCGGTCCCAAAAAGTCGTGGTGGGCGGGAACGCCAGCCGGTGCACCCGATCTGCCACCGCACCATTCATGCCAATTTCACGAACAGTGAGCTTGAACGACGCTATACCAGTCCAGAAGCCTTGCTTGAACATCCTGAAATACGACGCTTTGTCGATTGGGTGGCAAACAAGGATCCGGATTTCAACGCGCCGACCAAGGATCGGCGCTAATGGTAACGGCGGCCTGAAACACAATGCCCAGGCCGCCAAGATATTTATGCTAGCTCGGGTCGCTTGCTACGCTTCAATGGCTTAAGCGAAAGCCGCTGCAGCTTGTCCTTAACCGCAAGCTTCAATCGCTTCAGCCGCTGGATGCGACTAAAGCTGGGCATCACGCGACGCAATTCGCCGCGTAACTCTGCATCGAGTTTCTGGTGATATTCTAAAAGACGGAAATCACGATCCGACATTATAGGCTCCTATTGAACGGTATGAGTTCAATCGGATGTCCGGTGCCGGGCTGTGGGTATTCGGGGGAAACAGGGACCGCATCACCCATGCACCGGATACATCCGATGCGGCCGACATCACGTTCCTTCCCGAAAGAAGCGAGCGCCAGAGGGGCCCGGTCCGCATTGCCAGATTAGAGCGATTCGCTCTTTTTTTGCAAGCAAAACCGAATGTCGTTCGTCGAAAAAATTTGCACGATTAGTCGCGCAGCAATTCGTTGATCGCGGTCTTGCGGCGCGTTTGCGCATCCACCCGCTTGACGATAACAGCGCAGGCAAGGCTCGGTCCGGGCGAGCCGTCGGGAAGCGGTTTGCCCGGCAGGGCCCCGGGAACGACCACCGAATAAGCAGGGACTCGTCCGACGAAGACCTCACCCGTTGCGCGATCAACAATTTTGGTAGTAGAGGAAAGAAAGACGCCCATCGCCAGCACCGCACCCTGTTCGACGATAACGCCTTCGACCACCTCGGAACGTGCACCGATGAAGCAGTCATCCTCGATGATCACAGGGCCTGCCTGCAACGGTTCCAATACGCCGCCGATACCGACGCCGCCCGAGAGGTGCACATTCCTACCGATCTGAGCGCAGCTGCCCACGGTTGCCCAGGTATCGACCATGCTGCCGTCGTCGACGCGTGCACCGATGTTCACGAAGCTCGGCATCAGCACGACATTGCGCCCGATATGACTGCCGCGCCGCGCGACAGCGCCGGGGACGACCCGAAAACCTGCATCGCGAAACCGGTTTTCGCCCCAACCGGCGAACTTACTGGCGACCTTGTCAAACGCAGGTGCGCCTGCTGCTCCGTTTTCGACTATCGCATTGTCGTTCAGCCTGAACGACAACAGTACAGCTTTCTTCAGCCATTGGTTTACATGCCAATCGCCATTTATCTTTTCGGCAACGCGCAACGAACCGTTATCAAGCCCCTCAATCGCATCTTCGACCGCATCGCGCACGTCTCCCTGCGTTGTCACCGAAAGGCCGTCGCGCCCCTCCCATGCTGCCTCAATCGCCGCTTGCAATGCGTCACTCATACCGCTTCCCGTTCCCTGATAGCGTGCAGCCAATCAGCCACATCATTTATTTCATAATCGACATAAGACGGACATTCGCCATCCGTTTCTTGCCCGGCTGCATGATTGACCCAGACGGTGGTCATTCCCATCGCCTTGGCCGGTTCCAGGTTATGCGCGGAATCTTCGACAAATAAAGCCGTTTGCGGATTGAAGTCAAAGGCGGCACAGAACCGGTCATAACTATTCGGTTCAGGCTTTGGCCTGTGGCCCATGCAATGGATGTCGAACATGCCTTCGAACAGCCCATCCAGCCCTCTAGCCGCCAGCACCCGTTCCGCATAAGGCGCGTCGGCATTGGTAAAGATCAGCTTGCGACCCGGCAAGGCACCGATCCCGGCCCTTAAACGGTCGCAAGGATGCAAACGCGCCATATCCACATCGTGCACGAAGTCGAGATAGCCATGCGGATCGACGCCATGTTCGGCCATTAAGCCACCGAGCGTCGTACCATATTTACGCCAGTAGTCGTGACGGATACGGTGCGCCGCTTCGGCTTCGACATTAAAATGCCTTTGAACATATTGCCCGATGCGTTCGCGCACCTGCTCCATAATATTGTGTTCGGGCGTATAAAGCGTCAAATCCAGATCAAATATCCAGATTTGAATATGAGCAAGGGAAGATATGATAGGCGCAGCCAGCATAACCGGCGCTTAGCCAGCATGGCCAATCGCGGCAACCCCATCGGCTCAAGTAATTTCTTTATGTGTTTGAACCTTTCGCATTAAGCGAATCGAAAGCATGATCACCCTATTCAAAATAATCGGGAGGCTGGGTCCGAAATGACGATATCCTATGAAAAGCGCAGGCTGGCGATCGGCGGTTCGCTGGTCTTTGCATTGACCTTGTCGGCATGCGGTGGTGGAGGTGGTGGTGTAAGTTCTACGCCCCCACCAGCGATTGCCCCCCCTGTTGCACCGCCCCCTCCCTCACCCCCGCCTCCTCCACCACCTCCTCCTGCGACTGGAAGTTTCGATACGGCAGAATATCAGCGTTCGAACGGCGCGGTTCAGGCGCAGGCGATTGCTGCATATAATAGCGGCGTGACGGGTCAGGGGATCATCGCGGGCGTTGTCGATAGCGGTATCGATATCGATAGTCCGGAGTTTGCGGGACGTATTCACCCGCAATCTGCCGATTTTGCCGGAACACGCGGTTTGCAGGACGAAGGCGGGCATGGTACCGCGGTTGCAGCGGTATTGCTGGCAGCGAAGAACGATACGAATATGCATGGTGTCGCCTTCGGTTCGACACTGCTTGTCTTGCGCACCGATACGCCAGGCAGCTGTGCCAATACCGATCCGGATGAGGGCTGCACGCATGGCGATAACAATATGGCACGAGCGCTCGACCGTGCAGTCGCCACTGGTGCCAAGGTTGTCAATTTTTCACTCGGGGGGTCGCCGGCCAATGCCACATTGCGTGCTGCGATTGACCGCGCAACGGCCGCAGGCGTTGTTCTTGTTTTTTCTGCAGGAAATGATTTCGATACGGACCCGGCCGTTGCGATAAATCCGGATCCTTTTTCGATGATTGCAACCGACCCGATAGCACGGGGGCAGATCATCATCGCTGGCGCTACAGATTCCGACAAAACCATTTCAAATTTTTCCAATCGAGCAGGAACGGGCGCAAACGTCTATCTCACCGCGCTCGGTGTTCGCGTTCGCGCACCTGACGAGACCGGGACGGCCTTTCTATGGAGCGGCACGAGTTTTTCGGCACCGATCATTTCAGGCGCGGTTGCCCTGCTCGCGCAAGCTTTTCCCAATCTAAGCGGCCAGCAAATCGTCGATCTGCTGTTGCGCACAGCCGACGATTTGGGGGCGGCGGGAACCGACTCGGTTTATGGACGGGGCGAACTTAATCTTGCGCGCGCCTTTCAGCCGCAAGGAGCGACATCTCTTGCATCCACCAATGTGCGTATTCCCATCGACGGCTCCACGGGGACGCTGTCTTCACCCATGGGGGATGCAACGCGCAATAATGGGCCAAAGGCGGTAATTCTCGACGATTACGCACGTGCGTTTACCGTCGATTTTTCGGGCAGCCTCGTCGCAGCCAAAGCTATGCCGACCTTGGAACCGGCCCTGGCGATCGGTAC
This sequence comes from Sphingorhabdus sp., assembly GCA_051657985.1. GTDB lineage: Bacteria > Pseudomonadota > Alphaproteobacteria > Sphingomonadales > Sphingomonadaceae > Sphingorhabdus_B. The sequence continues at coordinate 32,916 of JBOFLS010000142.1, forward strand.
GGAAACACGGCTAGCCGCCAGCGAAAGCATGTCCGTTGCCTTGTCGATTGCCGGTCGACACGACGGTATAGGTATCGAGAGGCTGGATCTGAACCAGCGCGAACGACAGCAGGCGCGGGCAATTGCCGCAACAGTCATCACAAAATTGGGCAGGGACAAAAGCTTTGCCATCGGCATCGCCCGTAGCAGCGGTGCCATCATCGATCAGATGGCGCTCGACCATGCATCGGTTTTCATAGCAGCGGATGCCGCCAACCGCAGCTATGGCTTTTTCATGAAACCGAAGACGGCATTCGCCTATCGCCAGACCGTAGGGGATTTCGGCGTTGTTTTCGGCGGGGAACGAGGCAATGTACG
>JBOFLS010000143.1:0-11789 GCA_051657985.1 Sphingorhabdus sp.
AGGGGAAAGGGCTTTTGCGTCGTCCTACCCATGCCGCAATTTCCACACAGGCACGCCCGCATCGGCGGCACCCTGATAGACATGCTCGAAACGCGTCAATGCCGCCTTGACATCCGCCTGATTGAGCGAGCTTTCCGGCGCGAAGCTATCAAACCCGCAGCGTTTCATAAAGGCGATCTGGTCGACCAGCACATCACCTTGCGCGCGCAGTTCGCCGGTATAGCCGGCCTCGCGCAAGATGCGCGCCGACGAATAGCCTCGCCCGTCGCGGAATTTGGGGAAGGCGATTTCGATCAGCGCGAGCCGGTCGAGGAACGGGATCAGTGCGCGGGCGTCGTCATCGGGCTCCAGCCGCACCGCGGTGGCGTTTGACTGGTCGAGGAAAGCGTCCAGCGTTACAGCGGGTTCTTCGCCTTCTGCAGTTATATGTTCAACCACGGCTATTCTCCGTTCGGGCTGAGCTTGTCGAAGCCCTGCTTTTTTCTTGGACATTGCAAAAACAGAACAGTCCTTCGACAAGCTCAGGACGAACGGAATTGGGGGGCTTATCCATAAATCGCCTCCTTGAACGGCTCCATTCCGACGCGCCTGTACGTATCGACAAAGCGTTCGCCGGGTTCGCGCAATTGCTTATACTTGTCGGTCGCGCGTTCGACCGCATCGACGATGCCGTCCTCGTCGAAACCGGGGCCGGTGATCTTGCCGATCAACACATCTTCCGCGCCTGAACCGCCAAGCGTCAGCTGGTAATTCTCGACGCCCTTCCGGTCGACGCCAAGGATACCGATATGGCCCGCATGGTGATGCCCGCAGGCATTGATGCAGCCGGAGATTTTGAGCTTCAGCTCGCCCAGATCGCGCTGGCGTTCCGGATCGGCAAAGCGGGTTGCGATCTTCTGCGCAATCGGGATCGAACGCGCATTGGCGAGACTGCAATAATCGAGACCGGGACAGGCGATGATGTCGCTGATCAGATCCAGATTGGCATTGGCCAGTTCGGCTTCGTTCAGCGCTTTCCACACTGCGTACAAATCGCGCTTGGCGACATGCGGCAGCACGATGTTCTGCGCGTGGGTGACGCGCAGTTCGTCGAAACTGTATTTCTCGGCCAAATCGGCCATCACGTCGATCTGCGCTGAAGAAGCATCGCCCGGAATGCCGCCAATCGGCTTCAGGCTGATATTGACGATGGCATAGCTAGGCGCTTTGTGTGGCTTGACGTTTTGCTTCACCCAAGTCTCAAACTCCAACCATTCGTCACCCCCGCGAAGGCGGGGGTCCATCTCCAGCCCCTCCAAAACATTACCGGCGGGTGATGGATTCCCGCCTTCGCGGGAATGACGAAGTTCGGTTTGGATCGGTTCGGGTAAGGCAAAGAAGGCAGCGATCCGCTCCAGTTCCGCCGCTGGCGGGTCGATACCCAGCGTCTTCACATGCGCGAATTCTTCCTCGACCTGACGGCGATATTCCTCGGCACCGATTTCATGGACCAGGATCTTGATCCGCGCCTTATAGATATTGTCGCGCCGACCATAGCGGTTGTAGACGCGCAGGCAGGCCTCGGCGTAGCTGAGATAATCCTCGATGGGCACGAAGTCCTTGATCAGCGGTGCGATCATCGGGGTACGGCCCATGCCGCCACCGACATAGAATGCCGCGCCGAGCTTGCCGTCACGCTCGACCAACTGGATGCCGATATCGTGCAGGCGCATGGCCGCGCGGTCCTCATCGGCCGCGATCACCGCAATTTTGAACTTGCGCGGCAGATAGCTGAATTCGGGATGGAAAGTGCTCCATTGGCGCAGCAATTCGGCCCAGGGGCGTGGATCGACGAGCTCGTCTGCGGCCGCACCCGCATATTGGTCCGAACTGATGTTGCGGATGCAATTGCCGCTGGTCTGGATCGCGTGCATCTCGACGCTTGCCAGTTCTTCGAGCAGGTCGCCGCATTCTTCCAGCTTGATCCAGTTATACTGGATATTCTGGCGCGTGGTGAAATGGCCGTAATCCCGGTCGTATTTCCGCGCGATATGCGCGAGCATCCGCATCTGGCGGCTGTCCAATGTGCCGTAGGGAATGGCAACGCGCAGCATATAGGCGTGCAGTTGCAGATAAAGGCCATTCATGAGACGCAGCGGCTTGAACTGGTCCTCGGTGATCTCGCCCGCCAGGCGGCGCTTCACCTGATCGCGGAACTCGGCCACGCGGGCGTCGACGATGGCCTGGTCGTAATTGTCGTATTTATACATCGCTTTGTACTTCTTTTTTGTTCACGCAGAGGCGCAGAGGTCGCAGAGGCCTTTGGAAAATTCTCTGCGTTCTCTGCGCCTCTGCGTGAGAAATCTTGATAATCATATTACCCAATCCCCGGCATTTGGATCAGCGGGCTTCAGCGTGAGATCAGGACGAACGGTCGGCCCCAACGCACGAACGCGATCCTTGATATGCGCAGGGCGTGGGCCCTCCGAGGTTGCGATGGCATCGATGATGTAAGGCGCATTCACCCGGCGCGCGCCTTCCTCGGCATGGAGGATGGCTTCGCCGCTTTCGCCTACATCCACCGCATCTTCGACATGGATCGACCAGCCGTTGCCGGTCCACCAGGTCACCGCACCCGAGGCGAGGTCGTTTCCGGTAAGTAGCTTCAAAACAATACTCCACTTCCAGCATCGTCATGCCGAACTTGTTTCAGTGTCCATCTTTCCACGCAGACCGAAGGGCTGAAAGGAGAAATGAACCCTGAAACAAGTTCAGGGTGACGTTGAATTTTCCAAAGCCCTTTGCGCCAAAACACTCAGCGCATTGTCAGCTTTCGAATGCAAAACCACATCGCCCACCACGATGATCGCGGGCGACTGCACGCCCTCCCGGTCGATCATTCCGCCAAGGTCGGTGAGTAACGTGCGGAGCGCGCGGGCCTTGGATCGCGTCACGCGCTCCAGCACGGCAACGGGCGTGTCTGGGGAAAGCCCGTCGGCAATCAATTTCTCGGTAATGTCAGCGGCGGTCGCAACGCCCATATAGATGACCAGCGTGCGGCCCTTGCCCGCAAGCCCCGCCCAATTCTGGTCGGTCAGCCCTTTGCACTGGCCCGCCACAAAAGTGACGGCGCTGGATGCATCGCGGTGGGTGAGGGGAAGCAACGCTTCGGCCCCACCACCGATTGCGGCCGAAATGCCGGGGATGACCTCAACGGGCACGCCAGCTGCCTGACAAGCCTCAACCTCTTCACCGCCGCGTCCAAAGATGAACGGGTCGCCGCCTTTAAGGCGCACCACAGCATGTTCGGCCAACGCCTCACGCACGAGGATCGCGTTGATGCCTTCCTGCGGCACCGAATGGCGACTGCGCTGTTTGGCAACCGAGATTAGCCGCGCCTGCCGGTCTGCAAGCGCCACGATCGCATCATCAACCAACCCATCATGCACAACCACATCCGCTGCCGCGATCAACCGCGCGGCCTTCACCGTCAGCAGATCAGGATCGCCCGGGCCTGCGCCAACCAGATAGACTTTGCCTTTTTCCATTTACCCAAGATGCACCTTGGGACGAGGAAGGCCAAATCAGAATAGGTTGGTGGAGGGATAGAGAGGCTTTAGGCAGAAAACTATCAAGCCAACAACAACTTCGTCACCCCCGCAAAGGCGGGGGGCCATCTCCCGCGCTGCAGGTTTCTGACTTGAGCGTTGAGTCAACCTAACGCTCGGGTGATGGATTCCCGCCTTCGCGGGAATGACGAAGTTTGGGATTGGGACTGAAAGTGGCTACCCCGCCTTGGCCTTCTTCGCACCTTTGTCCTTCTTCGGCTTCCCGGCCTTCGGCGGTGCAGGTGACACCTCAAAGGCTGGCTGGCCATCCTTGATATGCACCGCAACCTCACCACCATTCACCAGCTTGCCGAATAGCAATTCCTCGGCCAGCGGCTGCTTGATCTTTTCCTGGATCAGGCGGCCCATCGGACGCGCGCCATAGAGCTTGTCATAGCCGCGCTCGGTAAGCCAGGCGCGCGCTTCGTCGTCCAGCTTGATGTGCACATTCTGGTCCGCAAGCTGAAGTTCCAGTTGCAGAATGAACTTGTCGACCACCATCGCGACGACCTCGGTCGGCAGATAGCCGAACGGCACGATTGCATCGAGACGGTTGCGGAATTCCGGCGCGAACAGATTGCGCACCGCATCCTCGCTCGCGTCTTCCTTACTGATATTGTTACCGAAACCGATACCTTCCTTCGCCATATCACTGGCCCCGGCATTGGTCGTCATGATCAGAATGACATTGCGGAAATCGACCGTCTTGCCGTGATGATCGGTCAGGCGGCCATTATCCATCACCTGCAGCAGGATGTTGAACAGATCCGGATGTGCCTTTTCGATTTCATCAAGCAACAGCACCGAATGCGGATTCTGATCCACCGCATCGGTCAGCAAGCCCCCCTGATCGAAACCGACATAGCCCGGAGGCGCGCCGATCAGGCGCGATACGCTATGCCGTTCCATATATTCGGACATATCGAAACGCTTCAAAGGGATGCCCATGATGCTTGCCAACTGCCGTGCAACCTCGGTCTTGCCAACCCCGGTGGGGCCGCTGAACAGATAGTTGCCGATCGGCTTGTCAGGATCGCGCAGCCCGGCGCGGGACAGCTTGATTGCCGAGGAGAGCACTTCGATCGCCTTGTCCTGGCCAAAGACCACGCGTTTAAGATCGGCTTCCAACGTGCCCAGGGCGGCGCGATCGTCGGTCGAGACATTTTTGGGCGGGATGCGCGCAATGGTCGCGATCACCGCTTCGATCTCGCGCGGGGTAATCAGCTTGCGGCGCTTGGAGGGGGAGACCAGCATCTGCATTGCACCAACCTCGTCGATCACGTCGATGGCCTTGTCGGGCAGCTTGCGATCGTTGATGTAACGCGACGACAGCTCGACCGCGGCCTTCAAGGCATCAGGCGTGTATTTCACCTTGTGATGCTCTTCGAAGGCGCTGCGCAGGCCAGCGAGGATTTTGACAGTATCCTCAATCGACGGTTCGTTGACATCGATTTTCTGGAACCGCCGCAACAGGGCGCGGTCCTTTTCGAAATGGTTGCGGAATTCCTTATAGGTGGTCGAACCGATACAGCGGATCGTACCGCCTGAAAGCGCTGGTTTTAATAGATTGGAAGCATCCATTGCACCGCCGCTTGTAGCGCCGGCTCCAATGACTGTATGGATTTCATCGATGAACAGGATGGCGTCAGGCATTTTTTCAAGCTCGGTAACCACAGCCTTCAATCGCTCTTCGAAATCGCCGCGATAGCGGGTGCCTGCCAACAGCGCACCCATATCAAGCGAATAGATTACCGCGGGAAGCAGCACTTCGGGCACTTGTTTTTCAACGATACGCCGCGCAAGACCCTCAGCGATTGCTGTCTTTCCAACGCCGGGTTCACCGACATAAAGCGGGTTGTTTTTCGACCTGCGGCAGAGGATCTGCACCGTGCGGTCGACCTCTTCGCTCCGCCCGATCAGCGGATCGATGCGGCCCTGCTTCGCCTTTTCGTTGAGATTGACCGTGAACTGTTCAAGCGCGGTTTCTTTGCCCTTTTTGTCTTTGTCCTTAGCGTCGGCCGCTTCCTCGGCGCGCTCTTCCGTACCCTCGACCGGTTTCTGTTCGACGAGCTTGCCGTCCTTACCGATACCATGGCTGATATAGCTAACCGCATCGAGGCGACTCATATCCTGCTGCTGCAGGAAATAGACGGCATAGCTTTCGCGTTCGCTAAACAACGCAACTAGCACATTCGCCCCAGTGACCACATCCTTGCCCGATGACTGCACATGCAGGATCGCGCGCTGGACGACGCGCTGGAAACCGCTGGTGGGCGAGGGGTCGACATTGCCGCCGACCTTCAGGCTTTCCAGTTCGTTGTCGAGATACTGAATCACCGTGTCTGACAATTCGCCAAGATCGACTCCGCAGGCCTGCATCACCTTTGCCGCATCGGCATCATCGATCAGGGCGAGCAGCAAATGTTCCAGCGTCGCATATTCATGCGCGCGTTCCGACGCGTTTTTCAGCGCATTGTGCAATGTAGCTTCGAGCGTTTCGGCAAAACTGGGCATTGGATCAAACTCCGTCGCAAGAGCCGCCGACTGCCGGTTGCCCCGCTAATCAATATGTCGCGCTTTTAATGGCGCATTTCAACCAGGCTTGCATATCGCCGGACAATTTTACGTAACTGTTTATAAATCTGACTGGTTTTTTCTGAATAAAGCATCGGCCGCGTTACGATGGCTGGATGCGGCGGCAATCTTTGCCTCGCATCGTCCGATCTCGCCCTGCAAAGCTTGGATACGTTCGTGAAGCTCGTCGATCGAAAGCCTTTCTATATCCTGCTTAAGCAATGCAACCAACGGATCATCGGGGCGTCTGGCGAACAATTCGTCAAGGTCCATGGGTCTTCTCCTGCCTGTCAGAATGCGCATCGCTTTGGCGACTGTCAATTCCGAACACATTCCGATCCGAACGCACTGGAATCCTGCAAGGCGCATCGCTATGGTCCGCATCGCAACAGGGGTGTGCGATGACCGATATTCCCAAAATAATGACCGCAATCGAGATTTCAGCGCCAGGTGGGCCGGAGATGCTGAAAACATGCCAGCGCCCTGTGCCGTTACCCGGCGAGGGCGAGGTGCTGGTGCGCGTGACCGCTGCCGGGGTCAACCGGCCCGATGTCGTACAGCGTATGGGTCTGTATCCGCCGCCGCCGGGGGCAAGCGATCTGCCGGGGCTGGAAATTTCCGGGACGGTAGTGGCATGCGGGTCCGGTGTCGATGCCGAACTGCTTGGCCAAAGCATTTGCGCGCTGGTTGCCGGCGGCGGCTATGCCGAATATTGCCTGGCGCGGGCCGATATCTGCTGGCCGGTCCCGGCAAGCCTTTCGATGGAAGAAGCGGCTGCCATCCCTGAAACTTTGATGACCGTATGGCACAATGTCTTCGAACGCGGTTATGCACGCGAGGGCGAAACGATCCTGGTGCATGGCGGCACTAGCGGTATAGGCAGCATGGCTATCATGCTGGGTCGGCTATTTGGGCTGACGGTTATCGTCACATGCGGATCGGATGAAAAATGTGCGGCGGCGCTGGAGATGGGTGCGGCGCATGCGATCAATTACAAAGATAAGGACTTCGTCGAGGAGGTAGCGCGAATTACCGGTGGCAAGGGTGTGCATCTGGTCCTTGATATGGTCGCGGGCAGCTATGTGCCGCGCAACCTGAAGTGCTTAGGCGAAGACGGTCGTCATGTGACGATCGCAGTCCAGGGTGGGCTGGTTGCCGAAATCAACATGGCTTATGTGATGTCGCGGCGGCTGACCCTAACGGGCTCGACGCTGCGCCCCCGATCGAATGAATTCAAGGCGCTGCTTGCCGATGAAATCTATCGCAACGTCTGGCCCGAGGTGATGTCTGGCAATTTACGACCGACGATGGCCCGAAGCTTTCCCCTAGCCGAAGCATCAGGGGCGCACGCATTGATGGAAAGTGGCGATTTTGTCGGGAAGATCGTTTTGGTTGTTTAAAACGAAAAACCCCGAGGTTTCCCCCGGGGTTTTTCTTCTTTTGACTTGACTGTACAATTAGAATTTAAAACCCGCTGCAATACCGTAACGTCGCGGATCCAGAGTGAAGATATTGGTAAACAAGCCCGATGATTGATCGGTTACATATAGACCCGTGATTGCATTGCTGTTCGCTAGATTCTGTATGAAACCGCGCAGGAACCATTTGTCATCTGCACCACTTAGCTGGATTTGAGCATTGATCTGGGTATAACCGTTGATCTTGTTCACCCGACCATTGAAAATATTACCGTAGCTGTCGCCGACATAGATCAGGTCGAGCCGTGGAACGAGTTTCATGCCATTATTGAACTCGGTCGTATGCTGAAGACCGACATTCCATTTATAGCTTGGTGCCTGCGGCAGTTTGTTGCCCTTGATATTGACCGGGACGCCGGCGTTTTCAACGGTTATCCCGCCAAAGGCGGTGCCAACTGGGCTTGCCGCAAGGCTTTGAAGAATACCGCATACGCTGAAGGCCCCGCGCGCGCTAAGCCCGCTGTCCGATGGGAAGGCCGTCGTCGGTTGCAGCCCCGCACCCGGTTGCAGTCCTCCGGTCGCAGCTGTTGTCAAGGGGTTGCCCGGTGCGTTGATGGTATTAATGAAGGTATTAACCTGATTGACGAAGCCGTTTACCCCGGCAACGCTGCCGGAATTGGAAACCACCGCGCAGTTCGCACCATTGGTAATATCCTTAATGATGACCGCATCCGAACGTCCGCCAGACGGATCACGCGGATTGCCCAACAGCTTGTCTTCGGACACTTTGGTGTTCAGGTAGCTAAAGCCCATATTGATTGTCAGCCGGTCATCGGGACGGATGATCCCTTCGAGTTCGAGACCGTATATATCCGCATCAACATTGTCGTTAACCGATGTGCGCGCCACAATACGGCTAAGCTGTAATCCTTTGTATTTATAATAGAATGCTGTTGCATTCAGATTGAACATACCATTGCCAAAGCTGTTTTTCGAACCGATTTCGAAGGCATTAACAAGTTCGGGGTCAAACGCTTCTTCAACTGCAAACACCGGCGATAACGGCGGATTGATGCCGCCTGATTTATACCCGCGCGAATATGACGCATAGACCAGATTATCTTCGGTAATTTTGTAATCGAGCACTGCGCGTCCGGTAAATTCATCGAATTTAACACGACGTTCCTGCCACAATTGGTTTCCGGTCAAGCCTGGATCCGCATCGAAAGAGCCGACGAAAGGAGACGAAAATGCATCGGTTGAACCATAAGGCACAAGGAAGCTGGCTAGTGTAGTACGCGCACGAACGAATTTTTTATCGTTATTGTACCGCAAGCCGAGCGTCAGTTTCAGCTTGTCGTTGAAATCATAGTATCCCTCACCGAAGAAACCGTATGATTTCACGTTCAACTGATCGGTATTGCTGCGGAAAAAAGGCGTTCCTAAGAAGCTAGGCGGAAGCCCGGCACCCAATGCCGTAAACGATCCCAAAATACCGGTAACATAATCGATTCCGAAAGCATTCACGTAATAGCTGTTCTCGTTCATCTTGAAATCGGCATAGATGCCGCCAAGCAGGAAGTTGAAAGGCCCATCGAAGTCGCTCGACAATATGGTTTCGACCGACCAGTCCCTGCTTGTCTGGTTTGAGCGGTCAAAATCCTGCGGAGTTGCCGAACATAGCCGCAGGCCGGCATAGGAACCGACCCCGGATGGTTCGGTTTCGGAAGTACAAAGGTTGCCCGCCGCACCATTTGGAATAAGCGCTTGCTGCACTGGCTGCAAATAGGTTTGCAAACCGGCACCAAATGCCCCGCTTCCCGCGAGCTGCAATGTGGTTAGAGCAGGTGCAAGCAGCGCACGGTTCTGCACCGACTGGTTGTAATCTTGCCGCGAGTCGACCGAAGCTCTGTGATAGAAACCGGTGACTTGCAGGTTCATATTGCCCAGTTCCTGGTCTATCCGGGCCTGATACTGTTCTTCATCTGCAAAATATTCGGGATTGAAATCGGTGCGAACCTGTCGAACATTGGCAGGACTAACGAAGCCAGCATAAGCGTCGGGACCATATAGGCTGCCAAGCGAGAAATCCGGTGTCAGGGGCGTCTGTCCGGCCGGTAGGCCACGCAGGCGGAAAAATTCACGCGAAGTGAGAGTGCCGACAAATGTCGTATTATTGTTTGTTATGCCAAAATCGCGACGGTTGGGCAAACAGCCGAGAACACCTGTCGGATCGCGTTGGCAAGCCTGTTTCTGGATGCGAGCGCGGTCGTCGTCTTCGCGGAAATAATAGGCCATCAGATCGATCGTTGTGGTTTCGGTCGGCTGGAAACGCAAGCTGCCGCGCAGCGCGTACATATCGCGACCGTCAATATCGGATCCATCGAACAGGTTTTCCGTATAACCGTCACGTTTCAAGTAGAAACCGGCTAGGCGGATACCAATCTTATCGCCAAGTGCAAGATTGACCATGGCTTTGGCCTTGATCGAATTGAAATTGCCGTACTCGGCCTCGCCTGCGGCGGCAAAACCGTTAAGATCGGGCCTGGCGGGAATGATGTTGACCACGCCCGAAGTAGCGTTTCGACCGAATAGCGTGCCTTGCGGACCGCGCAGCACCTCGATCCGTTCGAGATCGAAAAATTCGGTTTCAAAAAGCCTCGTGGAAAGCAGCGGGGTGCCATCGAGGTGGATCGCCGTAGCTGAGTCACAGGAAACGCCGACACATAAGTCCCCGATGCCGCGAATGGTAAAACTCGATGCGGTAAAATTGCCTTTGCTGAAAGTAACGTTTGGCAGCGTCAGTTGAAGGTCGCTCGAATTTTCGATCTGTTGCCTATCAAGCGCTGCCGCATCGAAAGCCGATACGGCGATCGGCACATCCTGTAGGCTTTGTGCCTGGCGCTGCGCGGTGACGACGATTTCATCGCCGAACCCGGCATCTTCTTCCTCTGCTTGTGGTGCACTTTGTGCAAAAGCCGGCATTGCCATCGACATGGCAAGTGCGGTTGCACTGATAAGATGTAGCTTACGCATGGTCCTCTCCCTCCATTAATTGCTACGGATATACTTTGAAACGAAACTGAGTCTCGGTTCTGCTCCTCTAAACATCGAACATGCGCAGTGTTAAGTGCGCGATTAATACAGTCAAGCCTTTCCTTTTGCGTGCGGTACAGTTTTCCGGCGAATCTTGCTTGCCGTAAGGGCGACTTTGGCCTAAGCGGACGGCATATTCAGGCCGCTCCGGTAAGGGGCGGCCCTATTTATTGGAGGATTCGACATGGCCCAGAACGGTATAGTCCCCCTGATGCCGCACGCGACCGCCGCCTGGCTGGTCGACAATACAGGCTTGAGCTTTCAACAGATCGCTGAATTCTGCGGGCTGCACATTCTTGAGGTGCAGGCGATGGCCGACGATATGACCGGCACAAAATATACCGGGCGGGACCCCGTGCGCGCGGGCGAACTGACGATGGAAGAGATTGAAAAGGGTCAGGCCGACGCTGATTACGAACTGAAGATTTCCAAAGGCCCCGAACAGGTTCGCCGTACCAAGGGGCCGCGCTATACCCCGGTTTCCAAACGGCAGGACAAGCCCGATGGCATCGCCTGGCTGCTGCGCAACCACCCCGAGATTTCGGACGGCACGATCTGCCGCCTGATCGGCACCACGCGCAATACGATCAGCGCAATCCGGGAACGCAGCCATTGGAACATTAGCGAGATCCAGCCTAAGGATCCGGTTACTCTGGGGCTTTGCTCGCAGCGCGAACTTGATGCGATCGTCAGCCGCGCGGCGAAAAAGGCAGGGCTTCAGGATAAGGCTGCAGACGACACGCGCTTTGCCGGCGACAAGGAAGCGCTGCTCGAACAGCTCCGCGCCGAACGTGATGAAGCCAAGCGCGCTGCCGATGAAGCGTTGAATGGTGAGGAAGAAGCGCCTGCCGAGCTGACAGCGGAAACCTTGTTTAAGAAGACGGCTGAATAATCCCTTTATTCTCTCCCCTTGCGGAAGAGGATGCGAGGCCTTGCTGCTTTAGGCAGCTAGACCCTATTTCAGTTAAATAGGGTCTAGGCGAAGTTGGGGAGCGGTTGTGTATTGTCGGATAGGCACCACCCCCTCTCCCAGCTCCGACAAGCGAACATGTTTCGCAAGTCTGCGCAACCCTCTCCTGCAAGGTGAGAAGTGACACCACCTTCCCTAACGTCA
>JBOFLS010000144.1:0-1923 GCA_051657985.1 Sphingorhabdus sp.
ACCATGGGCGCGCAAATTCCGGGCTGGGATGAAATGACGCTGGACGATCAGATCGACGTCGTTTCCAAACAGGGCAAGATCCCCTTTGGCGTCGAGCTGCGCGTGATCGACAAGGACGGGCAAATCGCCCCGCGCGACGGCAAGACCGAAGGCGCGCTGCAAATCCGCGGACCCTGGGTGATCAAGCGCTATTTCAAGGCAGAGGCCGATGCCGTCGATGCCGATCAGTGGTTCGATACCGGCGACGTAGCCGTTATCCATCCCAATGGCACGATGCAGATCACCGATCGGGTCAAGGATGTGATCAAATCGGGCGGCGAATGGATCAGTTCGGTCGAGCTGGAAAATGCTGCGATCGGCTGCCCGGGAATAGCGCAGGCGGCGGCGATCGGCGTCTATCATCCCAAATGGGACGAGCGGCCGATCATCGTTGCCGTGAAAAAGCCCGATGCGGCGGATTTGAGTGAGGCCGATGTGCAGGCCTATCTGAAAGAACGCATCGCCAAATGGTGGCTGCCCGATGAAGTGCACTTCGTCGACAGCATGCCGATTACGGGTACGGGCAAGATCCAGAAGGCCGAACTGAGAAAGCGGTATAAGGATTATAAACTGCGGGGTTTGTAATTTTTCCATTGTAAATCGAGATATTTTAAGCCCCTCCCCTTCAGGGGAGGGGTTGGGGTGGGGACTGTCAACTCAGTGCTACCTCAATAATCCCCACCCCGCTGCGACTAGGCAGCAAGCTGCCAAGTCTCACTACCCCTCCCCTGAAGGGGAGGGGGGTAAGGCGACGGTCCGGATCAAAACAAAGCCAGTTGCCCATCCGCATTCGGCGGCACGAACAGGTCCGACCGCAACTGCCAGCGGTGCTGCCCCAGCCCGGCCTTGCGCGTCGCAAGGCGGAATCGTGCGCGGATCAGATCGGCCCAGGGCCCGCTTCCCCGCATTCGCCCGAAGAAATTCGGATCGTTGTCGCGGGCTTTTCCGTTTTCATCGGCTCTGATCGAGCGGATGATCGCCATCACCTTGCCCGCGCGATCGGGGAAATGCACCGCCAGCCAGTCACGGAACAAGGGTGCCACCTCATGCGGCAGGCGAACGGGTATCCATCCGGCCCCCTTTGCCCCTGCGGCCGCCACGCGCGCAACGATCGCCTCGATCTCATGATCGTTGATTGCCGGAATGACCGGTGCGACATTGGCGTGCACCGGCACGCCCGCTTCGGCAAGCCCGCGGATCGCCGCCAGCCGCTTTTCAGGCCGCGGGGCACGCGGTTCCAATATCCGGTGGAGCGCCGGATCGAGCATCGTCACCGAAACCGCGACCGCAACCAGCTTCTTGGCCGCCATCGGCGCCAGAATATCCAGATCGCGCAAGACACGGTCGGATTTGGTCGTGATCGTCAGCGGGTGGTTCGCCTCGGCCAGCACCTTCAGACATTGCCGCATGATCCCCCATTCGCGTTCGATCGGCTGATAGGCATCGGTGTTGGTACCGAAAGCGATCGGGGTGGGTACATGCCCTTTCTTGGCGATCTCCGCACGCAGCAGCTTCGCTGCATCGGGCTTGGCGAACAGGCGGCTTTCGAAATCGAGCCCCGGCGACAGATCGTGAAAGGCATGGCTCGGCCGTGCATAGCAATAGATGCAGCCATGCTCGCATCCGCGATAGGGGTTGACCGATTTGTCGAAGGGCAGATCGGGCGAAGTGTTGCGCGCCAATATGGTCCTGGGCCGCTCGACCGTCACCGTCGTGCGCAGCGGCGCCGTTGCTCCGTCGATATCCGGCCGATCATCCAGCCAGTCGCCGTCCGCCTCCCGATCCGGCAGATTGAACCGCTGGGGCACCGCATTGCGCGGAGCGCCGCGTCCTGCGGAAAAATCGGGATAGCGGCTTTTGGACATGCCCAAACTCTAATATAAA
>JBOFLS010000145.1:0-6877 GCA_051657985.1 Sphingorhabdus sp.
CCAATGCGTTTTCTTTGAGCAAAACGGTCGGCGGATTGCCATTTCTGCGCTTCGCTTTCGGCTTTGGCATCGCCCGCATCGTCTTCGGCTATGCCTTTGGCCCGCAAATCTTCGCTAATCCGCCTACCGCCATAACCGCGTGCAGAAAGCGTTCTGGCCCGGGCTGCGGCAAAGGCGGCGTCGTCAATATATCCCAGCCCTAGAAAGTCGCCGATTAAAGCGTCGGTATCCGCTGGTTTTTCATCCTCCCAGCCACGCTCGCGGATTTTCCGATTCAGATAATCCGATAATTTTTTCCGGCTGGTGGCATAGCGACCGACATAATGGAGCGCCAAATCACGCAACCTATCTGAATTCAAAGGCTTAGCTTGCCGGTTTCGTCCTCGTTCATTCGCCACGCCGCATTGTTGCCACAGTCGGGTCGAAATTTGAACTCCAAAGCGCGAGTAGATAGCCGATCAATCGGAAAACATAATTACAGAATACAACCATAAGGGAACGCATATGGCAGGTCCGACGCCAACACCATCCGCCGATACGCTGAAGCGCCGGTTTTCAGACTTTGGAACGCTGGGCGAGGCGCTGGATTATGCGGCGCTCGGGGCGCGGGGCCTGAATTTTCACGATATGCGTGGCGAACTTATCCGCGCCTATCCTTTTGCCGAAATGCGCGAGGATGCGCTCGACGTTGCATACCGGCTGATCAGCCACGGTGTTCGACCCGAAGACAGGATCGCGTTGATTGCTGAAACCGGGCCGGAATTCGCGGCGCTTTTCTTCGGTTGCGTCTATGCCGGGGCATGGCCGGTGCCGCTGCCGCTGCCCACCAGTTTCGGGGGCAAGGAAAGCTATATCGACCAGCTTTCGGTGCAGCTGAAAAGCTGCGATCCCTCCATCCTCTTCTTCCCACCCGAACTGGCCGAAATGGCAGGTGAGGCGGCAACCAAATGCGGGGTAGAGGGCCTGGATTGGGCAATCTTCGCTGACCTTATAGCCTTGAAAGCCGAACTGCCGCAGGCAAAAACCGAAGACATTTGCTATCTACAATATTCGAGCGGATCGACCCGCTTTCCGCATGGCGTTGCCGTGACGCATCATGCTTTGCTCAACAACCTGTCCGCACACAGCCACGGGATGGAGGTACAGCCGAACGATCGCTGCGTATCCTGGCTGCCTTGGTATCACGACATGGGTTTGGTCGGCTGTTTCCTCTCGCTCGTCGCGAACCAGGTTTCCGGCGATTATATGAAGACCGAAGATTTTGCCCGCCGCCCGCTTGCCTGGCTTGATATGATCAGCCGGGCCGATGGCACGGTGATCAGTTATTCGCCGACTTTCGGTTATGATATCTGTGCGCGCCGCATTTCGAGCCAGAGCCAGGTGTCGGATCGTTTCAAGCTCGGCCATTGGCGGCTTGCCGGTAATGGCGCGGACATGATCCGTCCCGACGTCATGCAATCGTTCGTCGACGCGTTCAGCGATGCCGGTTTCAAGGCGAGTGCCTTCTTGCCCAGCTATGGCCTGGCCGAAGCGACGCTGGCGGTCTCGATCATGCCGCCGGGCGAGGGGATACAGGTCGAACTGGTTGAGGAAAGCGAACTGACCGGCGTTCCTGGCGCTAAGGATCGTCCGATCCGATACCGTGCGATTGTCAATTGCGGCAAGGCAGCCAAGGACATGGCGATCGAAGTACGCGATGCCGATGGCCATGTGCTGCCCGATCGGATGATCGGCAAGGTCTGGTGTACTGGACCGTCGCTGATGACCGGCTATTTCCGTGACCCCGAATCGACCGCTGCCTGCCTGCAGGATGGCTGGCTCGACACGGGCGATATGGGTTATCTCTCAAACGGTTATATCTATATAGTCGGCCGGGCAAAGGACATGATCATCATCAACGGCAAAAATTACTGGCCGCAGGATATCGAATGGGCGGTCGAACAATTGCCGGGTTTCAAGGCGGGCGACATTGCGGCTTTCGCTGTCAGCAACGGCGGCGAGGAAACACCAGCGGTTTTGGTGCAATGCCGCACATCGGATGAGGCAGAACGTCTGAAACTGCGTGAACAGATCAAGGATAAGGTGCGTTCGGTAACGGGTATGAACTGCGTTGTGGAACTGGTGCCGCCGCGTACCTTGCCGCGTACCAGTTCAGGCAAGTTGAGCCGGGCAAAGGCGCGCAATCTCTATCTTTCGGGAGAAATCCAGCCCTATGCGCTAGCTGCCTGATATCCGGATATCATTTTTACGAATGCACGCTTACGATTAAGTAAGTTTCTGCGGTTATGCCGCGGATGTGACTGACAAGAATAACGCGAACGATTTACCAAAGGATATTTCCGCCAAGGCCTTGCTCGGCTTCGAAACGCCGAGTGGGATCGAGCCTGGACAGCTTGAAGAGTTGCAGGCCCGTTCGGTAAAGGATCCGACATTGGGCTATATGACGGCCACTGCCGTTTGCAGTCTGCTGATCCTTGCCATTAATTTCAGGACTGCGCCGTTATGGGCACTCGCGGTTTGGGGCGGCACCGTTTTCGGCAACTTCGCGCTTTGGTACACGAAATTCAACCAGACCAAGGCTATTCTGGGCGGGCACGCAGCGCGTCCGGAATATATGCAGGTTGCCAGAAACGCTGCGCTGGGCGGTCTGGTTTGGGGAAGCGCCTTACCTTTCTTGGGCCATTTCGGTGAGATTCCGCAATGGCTGGGCATCTGGTCAATCGGTCTGGCGCTAATGGTCTACGCATCGATGGCGGTTCCCGGATTGCCGATCGTCGCCACCGTCTTCATCACCGTTGCGAGTATAGGCAATTTCATCGGCTGGATATTGCACGGTGAATATTATCTCGCAATTGGCAGCGTCGCGTTAGGTATTTTGTTGATTTTCAATGTTTTGCGAAGTGCACGCGCGTTGATCCTCTACGAATTTGCCAGCAATGTGCTGCATGAAAAATCCGAAACTGTCAGCCTGCTGCTGCGCGAATTCGAGGACAGCGGCGCGGACTGGCTGTGGCAGACCGATACCAGCCGCTGCGTCACTCATGCCAGCCCGCGTTTCGCCCGCGCGCTCGATGCGGAACCGCGTGTGATCGAGGGGCAACCCTTGCTGAAACTGATCGCGGGCGACAGCTGGGAAACCGGGCATTATCCCGATGAGTTGCACGACTTGGCCGAAAAGCTGAAGCGCCGCGAGTCCTTTTCGAACCTGATCGTTCCTGTCACCATCAACGGCAATCGCCGCTGGTGGGAGTTGTCGGCTTCGCCGCGCCAGGCGGATGACGGCGCGTTTCTGGGTTTCCGCGGTGTCGGTTCCGATGTTACCGAACAGCGCGAGTCTGCCGAAAAGATATCGCATCTCGCCCGTTTCGATACGCTGACCGGCCTGCCGAACCGCCTGCAACTGACCGAAGCCTTGGGTCAGGCTCTTTCGGAAGCCGATCAGTGGCGCCGTCGCTGCGGTTTCATGATGATCGATCTCGACCGGTTCAAGGCGGTAAACGATACGCTAGGCCACCCAATCGGCGACCGTCTACTCGCGCAGGTGGCGAAACGGCTGAAAATGATCATGTCGCCCAACGAATTGTGTGGGCGCCTGGGCGGCGATGAGTTCGCCGTCGTGCTGAAAGATGCGTCGGATGCTGCCTATGTATCCAAAGTCGCCAAAACGATCATCGAAACTCTGTCGAAACCTTATGAGGTCGATCAGAACACGCTCTACATCGGTGCCAGCGTCGGCAGCGCCGTAGGGCCGATCGACGGCCGTACGGTCGAACTGCTGATGCGCAGCGCCGACTTGGCGCTCTATCGTTCGAAGGACGAAGGCGGCAATATCCATCACAGTTACCAGCACAAGCTGCACGCCAATGCCGAGGAACGCCGCGTCCTAGAATTCGAATTGCGCAACGCTCTCAAGGAAAATCAGTTTCACCTGCAGTATCAGCCCGTGGTGGACGCGCGAAACGACCATCAGATTACCGGTTTTGAAGCCTTGCTCCGCTGGAACAATCCCAAGTTCGGGATGGTCTCGCCAGCGAAATTCGTGCCCGTTGCCGAAGACGCGCGGCTGATCGTGCCCTTGGGCAACTGGGTGCTGCGTCAGGCTTGTTCGGATGCGATGCAGTGGCCTGAAAATGTGAAGATCGCCGTCAACGTCTCAGTCGATCAGCTGACCAGTCCCGGTTTTGTCGAACAGGTCGTGCAGGCGCTGCACGATACCGGCCTGCCCGCCTGGAGGTTGGAGATCGAGGTTACCGAAAGCATCTTCGTACGTGATGGCGGATTGGCGGTGCAGGTGCTTGATCGCATCCGCAAGCTGGGAATCAAACTTTCGCTTGACGATTTCGGCACCGGCTATTCGTCGCTTGGCTATCTCAGCAATATCCGTTTCGACACGATCAAGGTCGATCGCAGTTTCGTGACCGGCGCCTCGAAGGGCAAAGCCGAATGCATCGCGATCATCCGCGCCGTTGTCGCGATGGCCGACGCGCTCAATATCAAGACCACTGCAGAAGGGGTTGAGAATGAGCAAGAGCTGACGATGATCCAGCAATTCGGATGCGACAAGATCCAGGGCTATTATTTCGGCCGTCCAATGGTGCACCGCGACTCAATGGCCTTGTTTTCCGCCGCCGATCATCATCGGAACGTTGCTTAGACCTTGTTCGATTTTGATTGAATCAAAATCGCGGTCTAATGCCCTTTGTTTTTCGTGATTTCCGAGCCGTGAAATGTTCCATTTCACTCGAAATCACTCTAGTGCTTTTTGCAATCGGTTGGTTGCCTTAGACCCTATTTAACTGAAATAGGGTCTAAACGCCGGCATGATAGGAAGGCCGCTGTGTCTAAAACATCCGGATCTTTCATAGACGAGAAAAATAGCTGCCACGCCAACAGGATTAGGAGCTTTCATTGGGATATGGCAATCGAACCTTGAAGCATGCCTTCATCCCCGGTGCGGGGTAGGCGATGGAACCCTTAATTTGTCCTGCCAATGCGCTAATCACCTGGAGCCCAAGGCCTTGCGTTCGATTAGGGTCAAAATCCGACGGCATCTGACCCGGGCTCACAACATCGAGCTCGATTGCTTCTGCCTTTCGTGAAAAAGCAACTTCGACATATATATTCTCATTTGGATTCGAATGCTTGCAGGCGTTCGTAATCAACTCGTTGGCAATGATCCCGAGTGGAATGGCGGTTTCAACCGGAAGTTCGATGGTCTCGGTCGATAGACCGAATGTACAATGTTGGCTACCGATCGTCCTATTGATATCGGTACAAAGGCCTTTGAGATAGTCGCCGAACTCGACAGTTCCTGCGATCTTCGTTTTATGAAGCCGATCGTGGATTCGTGCGATTGCAATCACACGGGCTGCCGCGCCGTCAAGTGCTTCGCGGGTTTCGGCTTCGCGAGCCGAGTTTCGTTGCATATTGAGAAGACTGCCAATCATTGCAAGGCTGTTCGAAACGCGATGGTCGATTTCGCGCATTAGCAGCTCTTTGTCGTCAAGCGCTTGGCGCAATTCCAAGCGGGTTTGCGTGGAGCTGGTCACATCCTCGGCAAGGCCGACCACGCGCCGTCCAAAGCCCGTATCCGGGACGACATACGCCCGGTCGTGAATATGCCGGATCGAACCGTCTTTGCCTAGAAGACGGTAGCGAATATCGGTGCTTTCGCCCAGAGGCTGCCGTTCGAAGGCAGCGACTGCGATCGGAAGATCGTCTGGGTGAATTGCCTTCCAATAGCTTGTCGCGTCGGCATATAAATCATCAATCGGTTGCTGCCATATGTCCGCATAGGCCGGGCTGACATATTCTATAGTCTTTGTATCAAGATTGAGAACATAGAACACCTCGGCAATCGTATCGGCAAGCAGCCGGAACCGCTCCTCGCTTTCTCGCAGCGCCTGTTCGGCTTTCCGGCGCGTGATCGCTATCCTGGTTCGTTTGGCAACCTCACTCGCAAACGCAACCTCTTCGTCTGTCCACTGCCGCGGCGTATCGGAATGAACGAACATCTGTGCGACCGCGACATTTTCTTCGGTAACCGGTACGTCGAGACAAGCATGAATGTTGAGTTCGTGGAACGAACATATGTGATCGCGTGTCCGGGGATCGACTTCGATATTGTTATTCCTGACGGCAATGCCCTGCAAAAGCTCATCGATATAGTTGCCATATTCGGTGAAAAAGTAGGTACCAGTCACATTGGCGTAATTTGCTGCCGACCAGGCCCGCTCAACGCTGATTGTTTTCTGTTCATGGTTGAACACGCCATAACCCGCTCGGATCGCGCCAAGCGCCTGAGCCAGTACCCGTGACGCTGCGAACGAGATGTCGGCTGGATTGGTAATGTTGCGGATGATATCGTCGAGCTGCGCCAATGCATCACGGCGGCGAGCCTGAAGAACATGTGCTGTCGTCTCATGACAGACAACCAGAATTCCGCCAACCCCATATGGTGCGCTTTCGTCATGAATAGGACTATAGCTGTACGTCCAATAAACGTCTTCGCGCTGACCGCCCCGCGTGATCGGAACAAGGGCATCGACCGCCCAAGTTCCCCCTTCGCCACGTAAGACCTGGTTGACGTCCGCTTCGATCAGCGGCCATATTTCGGCCCAGACCTCACGACCCGGCTGTCCGATTGATGAAGGGTGCCGTTCGTCGCCAATCGACGGTCTATAGGCATCATTATAGAAACACAGTAAGTCTGGCCCCCACCAGATATACATTGGATGCCTGCTGTTAAGTATCAGCCTAAGCGCCGTCTTCAGCGCTTGCGGCCATCCGCCCGGATCCCCGAGTTTGGACGTGCTCCAGTCCCAAGCACGGATGATCGCCCCCATCTCCCCGCCGCCGCCCAGGAAGGCCGTGGAAG
>JBOFLS010000146.1:0-4678 GCA_051657985.1 Sphingorhabdus sp.
TAGAGTCTGTCCTGTTTAAGTTGAAACTTCACCGTAGCCCTGAGCCTGTCGAAGGGCGCTTATCGGCTAGGCGTGCTTCGCCCTTCGACAAGCTCAGGAGGCTCAGCACTACGGTTCTATCTAAATAGGACAAACTCTAGCGCTTTTCCGTTTTGGATTGAGTCACCAAATCCGTTCGTGTCGAGCCCTTCGACAAGCTCAGGGCTACGGTGTTATTGAGCCGGCATCTTCGCTGCTGTGCGCTCAGCACAAACCAGAAACTCGATATTTCCCTTGGGGCCGGTGATCGGGCTCTCGGTCAGGCCCTTGACCGTCCAGCCTATACTCTCCAGCCAGTCTTGCACTTCGGTACAGACGCGCGCGTGCACCGCCGGATCTCGCACCACGCCGCCCTTGCCGACCTCGCCCCGTCCCGCCTCGAACTGCGGCTTGATCAGCGCCACCAGTTGCGCACCGGGGTCGGTGAAGGACAGCGGGCGTTCCAGCACCTTGGCAAGGCTGATGAAACTGGCATCGCACACTATCAGATCGATCGCCTCGGGAATGTGATCGGCGGTCAATATCCGCGCGCTGGTCTGTTCGTGCACGACCACGCGGGCGTCTTGCCGCAATTTCCAGGCAAGCTGATTGGTGCCGCTGTCTACGGCATAGACCTTTGCCGCGCCCTTGCCTAGCAACACATCGGTGAAGCCGCCGGTCGAGGAGCCTACATCGATCGCGACGGCGCCGGTCACGTCGATGGCAAAAGCCTCCAGCGCATGCGCCAGTTTGACCCCGCCGCGTGAGACCCAGGGATGATCCTGCCCCTTGACGCTGACGGCTGCATCTTGGGCCACCTGCATTCCAGGCTTGTCGGCGCGCTTGTCGCCCACCAGTACATGGCCCGCCATCACCAGCGCTTGCGCGCGGGTGCGGCTGTCGGCAAGGCCGCGTTCGACAAGCAGTTGGTCTATCCTGATCTTAGGCGTTTTCATTGGCGATTGGCCCTAGCGTGGTGCAAGGCTTTTGGCCATAAGGGCAGGAATGCGACTACAAAATTCGATTATCGCCGCGGCCTTGATTCTTGCTGCCTGTTCCGGCCCGATCCCGCAACCGGCCCCACAGCCGCGGCCACAGCCTGCGCCCGCACCGGTCGTGGCCGCTCCGGCCGCCCCTTCGCCAGCACCCCGTGTGACAGGCGAATGGATCGACTGGCCGATCGAGCCCGGCACTTGGGCCTATCGGGATGATGAGCGCGGATCGCTTGCGCTGTTTGGCCCGGCAGGGGCAAATGCCACCGTTACCTTACGCTGCGATAGAGGGCGTTCGCGCATCTATCTTTCGGTCGCCGGAAACGGAGCGGCAAAAGATTTTACAATCCGTACCAGTTCGATGATGAAGTCTTTTGCGGCTGTACAAAGCTCCGGCAATCCGCCTTATGTCGCCGCCGAAATCGATCCCCGCGATTCCATTCTCGATGCCATGGCGTTCAGCCGCGGGCGGTTTGCCATTGAAATCGGCGGTTTGCGATCGATGGCGATCCCGGCCTGGGCCGAAGCCGGCCGGGTAATCGAAGACTGCCGGGCATGAAAAAGGGGCCGATGGCCCCCACATAAGAGGTAAGAGTTTTGCCACAAAAAAATTCAAAAACAAGTCTTGTTTATTAAGACCGCATGACTCAAATTTGAATCGCAAAGGACAACCCGCATAAGGATAGGCCAATGCGTCACGCAATTTTGTTTCAACAGTCGAAAGGAGGTGATCCGATGTCTCATGGTTCAGTTAAGGGGTCGGGCATTTCCGTTCGGGGGATCGGCTGCTGATTTCAGCATGATTACCACCTCCGGCAGCGGCTGCCACGGCTGCTGACCCATGCAAAGGAAGGGGTCGCCTTGTTGGATCAAGGCGGCCCCTTTCGCATATTTGCGATTGGGGGTGGAAAGATCGGGCGGAGGGATTACATCTAGTCATAAGATGTCAGCAATCTTCCGTTTGCCCTGAGTAGCCTGTGAAGCCGAATGGCTGAGCAGGCGTATCGAAGGGTGCTTCGATACGGCACTTCGCCCTGCGGGCTCAGCACCTACTCAGCACGAACGGTTAAAGTAAGTGACTCTTTTTTGTTTGCGAAGGCACGTAAATGACATTTCTAAAAGGCGCATGGCGGATATTGGTCGGTTTAAAGGATGCGCTGGCGCTGCTCTTTCTGCTCCTGTTTTTTGCGGTCCTTTACGCCTTCCTCAGCGTCGGTCCCAATCCCGGTATCGTGCGCGAAGGCGCGCTGCATCTGAAGCTCGACGGCTATATCTCTGAACAGCCCGCTGCGGTCGATCCGCTGGGTGCACTGATTTCGCAGCGTACCCCGGTGCGCGAATATCGGCAACGCGATATCGCCCGCGCGCTCGAGCTGGCGGCGACCGATAACCGCATCAAGGCCGTTGTCCTCGATCTTGACCGTTTTCTGGGTGGCGGGCAGGCGAGCCTGGCTGCAATAGGCGAGCGGCTGGATGGGGTGCGCAGGGCTGGCAAGCCCGTCTATGCCTATGCTACGGGGTATAGCGACGACGGCTATCAACTGGCCGCGCATGCCAGCGAAATCTGGCTCGATCCGCTGGGCGGTGTGTTGCCGACGGGACCGGGCGGATCGCGGACCTACTATAAGGGATTGCTCGATCAGCTGGGCGTAAAGGCCAATATCTACCGGGTCGGCACCTATAAAAGTGCGGTCGAACCTTTTCTGCGCACCGATCAATCACCCGAGGCCGAGGCTGCGACCAAGGCGCTTTACGACGAGGTCTGGGCCGAGTGGCGCCGCGATGTGGCCAAGGCGCGGCCCAAGGCAAGGCTGGATGCCCTGCTTGCCGATCCCGCGTCGACGGTCGAGGCGGCAAAGGGCGATCTGGCGCAGCTGGCGCTGTCGCAAGGTCTGGTCGACCGTTTGGGCGACCGTGTGGCGTTCGGCAAATATCTGGCGGCAAAGGTCGGCAAGGGTAAGGATGACGAACCGACGAGTTTTGCCGAAACCAAGCCAGAGGCCTTGCTTGCCGCCAACGCGCCGGATCAAAGCGGTGCGCCGATTGCGGTAGTGACGGTTGCGGGCAATATCGTCGATGGCGAAGGTGGGCCTGGGACGGCAGCAGGCGATAGCATTGCCAAGTTGATCTACAATGCACTGAAAAACGATAGCATCAAAGCACTAGTCATCCGCGTCGATTCGCCAGGTGGTTCGGTAACGGCATCGGAAAAGATCCGGCTGGCCGTTGCCGAAGCAAAGGCGAAACGCTTGCCGGTGGTCGTCTCAATGGCGAATGTCGCGGCAAGCGGCGGTTATTGGATTGCTATGCCCGCCGATACGATCTTTGCCGAACCCGAAACCATCACCGGATCGATCGGGATTTTCGGCGTGATCCCTAGCGGGCGCGACGCGCTGGCCAAATTGGGAATTACCACCGATGGCGTACGCACCACGCCCTTGTCGGGCGAACCCGATATATTGGGCGGTCTAAGCCCCGAATTCGATCGCGTCGCACAGGCCGGGATCGAAAAGGGCTATCGCGATTTCCTGACCCGCGTTGCCCAATCGCGCAAAATGAGTGTCGCGCAGGTCGATGCCGTTGGCCAGGGCCGTGTCTGGGCGGGCGCCACCGCGCAAAAGGCCGGATTGGTCGACAAGATGGGTGGCCTCGACGACGCCATTGCCGAAGCCGCGCGACTGGCAAAGCTGGGCAAGGGTGAATATTATCCTGCCTATGCCGATATCCAGCCCGATCTGGCCAGTGGCCTGCTGGGCGCTGTCCTGCCGCAACCCGCGCAATCGCAAGCTCCGGTCGATATCTTCGCCTATGCCGCCTGGCAACAACAACGGGCTTTCGAACGGCTGGCTGTGGATTTGCACCTGTTGATGAGCGTGAAGGGCGCGCAGGTCCGGTGTCTGGAATGCTCGAGCATAGCGGGGTTGCCGGTAGTGCAAGCCAAGCCAGAATTTGAAAGCTGGTGGAGCTGGCTGCTGCGTTGAAGCTGATATTCAGTCGCAAAGGTTTCGATAGCGGATCGGGCGGGGCGGCCTCACCCATCGTCGATGGCCGTCCGATCAGCCTGCCGATCCCGGTCTTGCGCGGATCGGGTGAGAAATCCGGCACCAGCTATGCCGATATCGGTTTGGGCGATCTGGTTGCCAAAGCCACCAGGGGACGGCTGACCGGTGCCGATTTCTGCCATCACGATCCCTTCCATGCCGATGGCCGGTTCGCCTTCGGGCAGGAAGCAGCAGCGCAGGGGCATCTGGCCAATCAGGGGGTCGGGGCGGGCGATGTCTTCCTGTTCTTCGGCCTGTTTTCCGACGCCGATGGCAATGCACGGCATCACCGGATTTTCGGATATATGACGGTCGACGATGTGCTGGCGGTGGGCGGCCGGCCCGATGCGGCAAACGCCCCCATTTTCGCTCCCCGCCATCCGCATTTTTTCGGCCAGTGGAAAGCGAACAATACGGTTTATCTGGGCAGAGGCGCACTGGCACAGCGCGCGAGCGACCGGCTGCGGCTGACCGCGCCGGGGGAGGGCGTTAGCGTCTGGACCGTTCCGCCCTGGCTAAAGCAATGCGGGCTGACCTATCACCAGCACCCCGCGCGCTGGCTAGCCGGTGACCGGTTGAAGACCGTTGGGCGCGGGCAGGAGTTTGTCACCGATATTGGCGGGTGTG
>JBOFLS010000147.1:0-7045 GCA_051657985.1 Sphingorhabdus sp.
TCGTCATCGCAGATGATGATGCGGGCTTTCTCGGTCATTTTTCGTCTCCAGGGCCAAGCAGGTCGCGCGCGACGGCGCAAACCGTTTCGGGGTCAAAGGGTTTTTCGATCAGCGGGCGGCCCTGCATCGCGGCCGCGCGCGTCGCATCGTTATGCAGGACATCGCCCGATATGAAAGCCAGGCGTTTGGCAAGCGCGGGTTGCTCGGCCTGCAGGGCGGCATAAAGCGCCAGCCCGTCGATACCCGGCATACGGACATCGGTGAAAACGGCATCGAAACGGGTTTTGCGCACGGCATCGAGTGCGGCCTTACCGTTGTTCACTATGGTGCATTTCAGGCCCAGCGGTTCAAGGCATTCGGCCAGCACCTCGGCGATTTCGGTTTCGTCATCGACGATCAGGATATGGCCGTTGCTTGTCGGCATTGTCGACAAAGCCGTATCTTCGCCGATGATTTCCTCTGCGCTGCGAACCGGAACGGCGACCCGGAACATCGCGCCTGCACTCGAATTCCCGGCCAGCTCCAGCGTGCCGCCTTGCGCCTCGATCATTCCCTTGCTGACCGACAGCCCCATGCCGGTGCCCGCACCCACATCCTTGGTGGTGAAAAAAGGATCGAAGATGCGTGTGGCGATCTCTTCCGGCACACCGTGGCCGGTATCGGCCACCTCGACGATCAGCCTATTGGCCTTTCGGTCGTGGCGGGTGGACAGACACAGCGTGCCGCCGCCCGCAGGCTCCATCGCGTGCTGGGCGTTTATGATCAGGTTGATCAGCACCTGCACGATCTGGTCGCCATCGGCATGGGTGGGCGGCAGCTTGGCGGTGGAATCCTGCCTGACCTCGATCCCGGCGGTGCGAAGCCCATAGGCCGTCATGTCGAGCGCGCTTTCGACCAGCTCGTTGATCTCGACCAGACTGCGGCGTGGACCCGACTGACGCGCCATGGCAAGGAAGGTCTTGACGATCCGGCTGCAACGGTCGGCCGCCGCGCGAAGCTTGTCGAGCGGTGCCGCATGCGGGGTATCCGCCAGCTTGTCTTTCAACATCGCCGCGCGCCCGACGACGATCGCGAGCGGATTGTTCAGTTCGTGCGCCACCCCCGCCAGAAGTTGCCCCAAGGCCGCCAGCTTTTCCGCCTGATGCACCGATTCCCGGGATTTCTGCAGTTCCTGCTGCGCGAGGACGCGGTCGTGCACATCGATGGTCATGCCGCCGATATGTGTTACCTTTCCATCGCCATTGCGGATGCCGAAGCGTGCACCCAATTGATAGCGCTTGATAAACGGGTTCATCTGCTCGGTCACGATGACCTTGCCCTGCTCGACGATCTCGCGGTCGACCTCCTTCACCCGCGCCAGCAATTTCGGATGGACGAATTCGTCTTCGGTAACGCCGATGATGCTTTGCTGGGTATAGCCCGATGCTTCGGCAAGCTTCGGGCTGCAATAGACGAGCGGGCCTTCGACTTTCTTGAGATACATGTCGGTTGGGGAATTATTGAAAAAAGCCAGCAATTGCTGACGGACCGAGTCCCTCTCCGCTTCTGCGCGAATCTGATCGCCGATGTCGAACGCAATGATCCCGACCCGGTTAACAGTTCCGTCGGCATCCGGAATCGGGAAAAAGGTCGTGAACGCCTGATAGACGGTTTCTTCGATTGTAAAGGTGTGGGTCCGCGTGACCGATCGGTTATGGTCGAAAACCTCGACCGAGATGGCCTGCATGATATCGTTTTGTTCGGGCGTGCGATAACCGGTAAAAGGCCTTCCGATCATCTCGGCGGGCGTTTTGCCAAAGGCCCTGGCCGCATAATTGTTGATCATGATGACCCGATCGTCGCGGTCGAGAACGGAAACCGCGGCAGTAATATTGTCGAACACCGACTGGCTGATGGTGCGGGCAGAGGCAAGTTCGGCCTCCAGCCGCTTGCGCTCGCTCAGATCGCGGACATAGGCGACAAAGCGGTGCTCGCCCGCCAGCCGAGTTTCGACAATCGACAGCTCGAGCGGAAATGTTGCGCCATTCTTGCGCAACCCTTCGAGTTCGATGCGTTTGCCAAGCACGCGTGGTTGACGGCTTGCCAGATATCGCTCCATCCCCGCCTTGTGCGCGGCGCGGTGTTGCATGGGAACGATCGTCCGATCCATTGAAAGGCCGACAATCTCCTCGGCACTCCACCCGAAAATGTCCTGAGCCGCCGGATTGATCCCGACAACGATCCCCATCGCATCCGACACGATAATCCCGTCAAGAGCGCAATCCATCAACGCCGCATTGATTGTTTCGCTTGCCATGACGCCGATCCCGTTGCCTTGAAATGGAACTTACCGTCGCACACAGATGTGGCTGCCATGTGCTGCCCTTCAGGGTTTTTTGTGTCAATTGTGTCAAACTTATTGCCGATGATTGTACCCGGTCCTTGGACAAGCTTTTCCTGACGCCCGATAGCATCGCCGCTATAATCTGATGATGCTAAATGAGTCCCCATCCTGCTATTGTAGATGAAAGCTCCGCCACAATCCTCGATACTATGGCTAAGAACATTAGGTACTGTGGGGATTCAAGGCAAAATAAATTTAATTACAATATCTTCGTCATTCCCGCGAAAGCGGGGATCCATGGTCTGCAATGTCATTGTAGAACCGACGTTCAGACCATGGACCCCCGATTGAATCGGGGCTGACACTGTTTTTTGTGGTTGGAAGCTTGAATCTCAAAAATCCCTGAGTTCAATGACTGAAAGTCTAGATCCATCAATCATCACGACAAGAGACCGAATCCCTCTGTCTTCGTCGGTTTTGCTTGAAGCAAAGCCATAGCCTCAGCTAACAACCGGCAATGCGTGAAAACTATATCGTTGAGCAATCGGTTCTGGGCCAGAATTGGATATGGCGTGGACAGAGCGCTAATGCGCGCGATGCCGATTTTACACCTGACGATCTGGTGACGCAACTGCTGCTTGCGCGTGGGGTGGCGCGCGACGATCTGGAACGGCACCGCGCGCCGACCCTGCGGGGTTTCATGCCCGATCCATCGCTGTTTCGCGATATGGACAAGGCGGCGGCAAGACTTGCCGATGCGGTTCAAGCCGGCGAGGCCATAACGGTTTATGGCGATTATGATGTCGATGGCGCGACCAGCGCGGCACTTTTGATCCGGCTGTTACGCAGTCTGGGGGTCGATGCGGACTATTATATTCCAGATCGGCTGCTGGAAGGCTATGGCCCATCGGGTGAGGCATTGGTGCGGCTGGGGGAACAGGGTAGCAAACTGATCGTCACCGTCGATTGCGGAGCGATGGCGTTCGATGCGCTGATCCAGGCAAAAGCGGCAGGGATAGAAGTGATCGTAGTCGATCATCACAAATGTGCGGTAGAGCTGCCCGAAGCCTTTGCCTTGGTCAATCCCAACCGGCTCGATGAAGCCGACGATGCGGCGGCGCATGGCCATCTGGCGGCTGTGGGAGTCGCCTTTCTGCTGGCGGCCGCAATTGTGCGAACCTTGCGCGGACGTGGCTATTTTGCCGATCGGGCTGAACCGAAACTGGTCGAACTGCTTGATATCGTCGCGCTGGGAACCGTAGCCGATGTCGCGCAGCTGAAAGGCCTGAACCGCGCTTTCGTAGCACAGGGTCTGAAGGTCATGGCGGCACGGCGCAATGTTGGGCTAAACGCGCTTGCCGCAGCGGCACGATTGAACCGCGCGCCGATCTGTTCCGATCTCGGTTTTGCGCTGGGGCCTAGGATCAATGCGGGCGGGCGCGTCGGCAAATCCGACCTTGGGGTTCGGCTGCTTATTACCGAGGATCCGCAAGAAGCGCGCGAGATAGCGCAAGAACTCGATCGCCTGAATGAAGAACGTCGTGCAATCGAGGCAACCGTTCAGGAAGAGGCCGAAGCCCAATTGGCCGGACAGCATAACCGTGCAATTATACTGGTCGCGGGGAAAGGTTGGCATCCCGGCGTTATCGGGATCGTTGCCGGTCGGATCAAGGAAAAGACCGGTAAGCCCGCGATCGTCATCG
This sequence comes from Sphingorhabdus sp., assembly GCA_051657985.1. Lineage (GTDB taxonomy): Bacteria > Pseudomonadota > Alphaproteobacteria > Sphingomonadales > Sphingomonadaceae > Sphingorhabdus_B. The sequence continues at coordinate 4,027 of JBOFLS010000147.1, forward strand.
CGCTTGATACGGATGGCAGCGGCAAGGGATCGGGTCGTTCGGTTTCCGGTGTCGATTTAGGCGCTGCCATCATCTCCGCTCGTGCGGCGGGACTGCTGATTGCCGGCGGCGGGCATGCTATGGCGGCCGGACTGACGATTGCTGCCGATAAAGTCGAAGCTTTGGCCGACTGGCTGGATGACCGGTTGGCAGGCGATGTTGCAAAGGCAACCGCGGAAAAAACGTTGCTGGTCGATGCAATGCTGACCCCACGCGGTTTGCAGCCGGCCATTGTCGAGGCGATGGAGGAGGCAGGCCCCTATGGCACCGGCTGGCCGGGACCGCGCATCGTCACCGGCCCCTTACGCGTTGTGAAATGCGATATCGTCGGCAAGGATCATGTGCGCGCGATTATGGCGGGCGATGACGGCGCATCGTTTAAGGCGATGGCGTTCCGTCAGGGGGAAAGCGTGCTGGGTCAGCGGCTGCTGCACGGCGACCGAGGCCAAAAATATTGGCTGGCAGGGCGGGCCAAAATCGACGACTGGGGCTCGACCCCCAAGGCTGAACTGCATATCGACGACATCGCCTTTGCAAATTAAGTGCAAGGATGCAGGCTGTTCTTGACTAGGAAACAGCGAATCCGTAAAGGCGCGGCTCCATCGGTGAAGGCCCCTTCGTCTAGCGGTTAGGACGCGGCCCTTTCACGGCTGAAACACGGGTTCGATTCCCGTAGGGGTCACCAATGGAACGCCCGCATATTGTGTCAGACATAATGTGCCCATGGCCCCTTCGTCTAGCGGTTAGGACGCGGCCCTTTCACGGCTGAAACACGGGTTCGATTCCCGTAGGGGTCACCATATGGCTATCAGACTCTATTTTTGGTTCAGTGTAAGCATTCGTCATCTTATCTGAAAGCGGTCTGGAGCGTTGCGCAACCCAGGATGGTCGCCCATACCACGTGGCAAGGCCAGCACGCTTCCCGAGACAAGGCTTACAACTCAAACAGGATAGGCTCTAGGTTGTATCGACATTCAACGGATGCCGGTCTGCAAATGGTACTTTTCCGTACTTCCGGTGCTCACGTACTTAAAGTACGCTGCGCTCCGGGTCACGAAAAACTACCATTTTCGCCACGGCATCAGCTGAATGACGATACAACCTAGAGTTTGTCCTGTTTAGATAGAACCGTAGTGCTGAGCCTGTCGAAGCACGCCTAGCCGATAAGCGCCCTTCGACAGGCTCAGGGCTACGGTGAAGTTTCAACTTAAACAGGACAGACTCTAAACCGCCCCCTGCCCCGCCTTAAGGCCACCCTGCTGAACAATCAGTTCGGAGCGCGAGGTTACCCCCAGCTTGCGAAATATACTGTTGAGATGAATCTTCACCGTTCCCTCGGCAAGGTCGCACCGCTGGGCGATATCGCGGTTGCGCAGCCCCTGGCAGACCAGTTCCACAATCTCCGCCTCGCGTTTGGTCAAAAGGTCGTTCGACCGGATCGTGCGGCTCGGTTTGTCGATCGAATAGCGAAGCGCAGGTTCGGTAACGCTGGTGTCGAACCATTTGCCGCCCCCAAGCACGGTTTTCATGGCAGCAAGGATCGTTTCCGGATCGGCATCCTTCAACGTTATACCGGAAATTCCCAGCCGCATGGCCTCTATGGTCTGCTCGGGATCGACATGAACGGTCAGAAACATAGCCGGAACCGAGGGGTGATAGCGGCGGATATGCTTCAGTACCTTCATGCCGCCCCCGCCGTGCATCGTCACATCGAGCATGGCAAGATCGGGCAACTGCGCATCCAGTTTTTCGATCGCTTCATCGACGGAAAGCGCCGTTCGAATGGTGTAGTTCCCGCTTTCTTCCACATATTGGCTAAAACCATGAAGGAAGAAAGGATGATCGTCTACGATCAGGATATTATGCATGTTCGAGCCGTTGCATCGGAATGGTGATGGCTAAAATCGCCCGGTTTTCAAGACCATCGGCGTAAGCCGATCCATTGACGAGTCGCAGCCTGTGCAGCAGCGATGCAGAACGCAAAGGCATTGATTCCCTCCCCTTTTTTGCACCCTTTGGCCGGGCGTCATCATTACGATCGATAATAGCGATCCGAAGGCTATTGTGGGTCAGCGAAAGCCTGACTGTCAACTGTCTGCTATCGGCATGGCGTACGGCATTCGCCACCGCCTCGCGCACCAGATGCTCGATGTTGATCGCGCTTTCCTTGTCAATGGGAATGGCTGGCTCTTCAGCCTCGAGCTTGGCATCAATTTCCCATTGCATCGAAATCGTGCGCAACCCGACATCAAGCCGGGTGACGAGATTGATGCCATGATCTTCATCTTCGCTGATTTCCAGCAAGCCACGCAGTCTTGCCTGTTCGAGCGTCAGGATATCGGCGACCTTGATGATTGCGGCTTGCGCTGGATGACCCTTCATGTCTTTTTGACGACCGATCGAAAGAAGCCGCATACGAACGGCTGCCAGCGTCTGCAGCACGCCATCATGCAGATCGCGCCTGGCGACATCATGGGCGTCGGCAATAAAATTGCGCTCGGCCTCTGCAATCGAATCGAGCGTCGGGAAAAGCGTGTCGAGCGTCTGGCAGATCAACCCTGCCTCATGGAGGACGATCGCATCGACGGGCGGAAGCGCCACCAGCATCATGCCCTTGGCACGACCGATATTGAATGGTTTCAGCAATGAAACCGTCAGGTCGTTCTTCGCAAGCAAAAAGGCGATCCTTCTATCCGCCTCGTCGAAGCGCCGCGTGATCCGGCCTTCGAAATCCAGCAAGGTGCCACCATCATTATCCATGACGGTGCCGTTGCCCAGGCTTTCCCGAAAATCGAGCAGTCGCAACCGCTCGCTTGCATCCAGTTCCAAAATTTCGCCCAACGAAAAGGATCGCATGGTCGCCTGTTCAGCGCTTCCCGATATCAGACAATAGGCAGAGTTGGTCGGAAATAATGTCGCGATCAGATCGACCAGTCCTTGCAGATCGAATTCAAGCGAATGCTCGAGCTTCAGCATACGC
>JBOFLS010000148.1:0-8202 GCA_051657985.1 Sphingorhabdus sp.
TGATATGGCCTGATATCCGGTCCCATTGATCGTCGCGAAGGATCAGACGGTCCAAAACGCCCATGATTGCTCTCCCAAAAGCAACCTTGAATCAGAATTCACACAAAAAGGAAATCCCAAGAGTCCACACTACCTAGAGTCTGTCCTGTTTAAGTTGAAACTTCACCGTAGCCCTGAGCCTGTCGAAGGGCGCTTATCGGCTAGGCGTGCTTCGACAGGCTCAGCACTACGGTTCTATCTAAACAGGACAAACTCTAAAATTTTCGCCTATCTTGTTCCTCCCCCGGCACCAAAGGCGGCTCGGCCAGTTCGGTATCGAGCTTCTCCGCGGCTTCATCCAGCGCCTCGGCATCTTCCATCGTTACCCCGCCGGGGCCGGGATCGGTCGGCGCAGGGCCGCAGGCTGACAGTGGAAGAAACGCTATGACGAGATAGGCTGCTTTCGAACGCATGTTCCTGCGCTATATCAGCATTGGATTTCAGGCAAAGAAAAAGGCCGCCCCACGGATTGCGGGACGGCCTTTCAAATTCAGCTGAAAGCTGGAAGTTGCTTACTTAGCAGCTTCCTTGGCAGCGTCACCAGCAGCTTTCGCAGCGTCGCCAGCCTTGTCGGCAGCGTCGCCAGCAGCAGCAGCGGCGTCCTTACCGGCTTCCATTGCGTCGCCAGCCTTCGCGGTTGCATCGGTAGCAGCAGCGTCGGTGGTGGCAGCAGCGTCGGTCGCAGCGGCATCGGTTGCAGCGGCATCAGCCGGAGCAGCAGCTTCATCAGCAGCGGCTTCGGTGGTAGCAGCTTCTTCAGTGGTAGCTTCTTCAGCACCCGAGCAAGCGGCAAGAGCCATTGCAGAGGCGAGAACGAGCGAAACAGCAATCTTTTTCATTTGGGAAATCCCCCTAACAAGAACTTCAATAAAACCTGACAGACGGCCTGCGATTGGGCATGGCTGGGCCTGCGGAGAGTTGCACTAGCGATTTCGCAGAATCGATGCAATGCGGATTTTCTACAAAATGCGTAGACTGCGTTCGCTTGCCCCCAAATGACGGCCAATCGATCATGAATATGTCACAATTGCGCCGCATTGACAGGATATAAAGATTTCTTTATATCATTCTGCGATGACACCTTTGCTCAACATAATGCGTGCTTTGGCCGATCCGACACGGTTGCGAATCACGCTTTTGATCCGACAGCTCGAACTATCGGTTAGCGAGGTTGTCCAGATATTGGGGCAGAGTCAGCCCCGCGTATCGCGTCACATAAAGATACTCGATGAAGCAGGGATTGCCGAGCGGCGCCGCGAAGGGGCCTGGGTGTTTCTGCGTCCCGGGCCTATGCTGGCGCATCCTGCTATCGACCCGTTGTTCAGTCTTCCGGGTACCGAAGATTCGCATGCGGTGTTGCGCGATCTGGAGCGTTTGCGCGAAGTCCGTGCCGCGCGTACCGAAATGGCGGCTGCCTGGTTCGATATCCATGCCGAGGAATGGGACCGGATGCGGTCGCTGCATATCGCCGAGGCCGAGGTCGAGGCCGGGATCGCTGCGATATTAGCCGAAGCGCCCTTGGGCCAGGTTCTCGATATCGGCACTGGCACCGGCCGGATGATGGAATTGTTTGCAAATCAAGCCAGTCGCTTCGTCGCACTCGACAATAGTGTAGAGATGCTCCGCCTCGCCCGGGCCAAGCTGGCCGGGATGCCCGATGCGGCAAAGGTGCAGGGGTATACCGAAATCGTACTGGGCGATTTCAACCGACTGCCTTTTGCCGACGGCAGTTTCGATACGGTGCTTTTCCACCAGGTATTGCATTATGCGCAGGCGCCTGAAAATGCCATTGCGGAGGCGGCGCGCGTCCTTGTGCCCGAAGGGCGCTTGCTGATCGTCGATTTCGCTTCGCACGATCTGGAAGAGTTGCGCAGCGTGCATGCGCATGCGCGCCTTGGATTTTCCGACGACAGCATAGCGCGTGCCTTTGCCGCTGCGGGACTGGTATCGGCGCGCACCGAAACGCTGGAGGGTGGAAAGCTCGTCGTCAAAATCTGGCTTGGCCGCCGAACCGACAGTGCCGCACAGGCTCCCAACCCCAGCCCCGATCAACGTCCCCAACTCAGGCCCGAACTCAGGATAGTCGCATGATATTGTCGCTCGATCAGATGCAAGAGGCGCGGCGCGCCATTGCCAATCCTCTCTTTGCCGGGCTTCCTGGCGATGCAGAGATCAGCTTCGAATTTTTTCCGCCCAAAACCGAAAAGATGGATGAGCAGCTATGGGATTCGGTTCTGACGCTGGCCCCCCTCGAGCCTCGCTTTGTTTCGGTAACCTATGGCGCAGGCGGATCGACGCGCGAACGCACGCATAAAACGGTCGCGCGCATCGTCAGGGATACCGGTATTCCCGCCGCTGCGCACCTCACCTGTGTCGAGGCATCGAAGGACGAGATTGCCGAGGTCGCCGATGCGTATTGGGCCGCGGGGGTGCGCCATATCGTTGCCCTTCGCGGTGATCCACCCAACTCAGATGGCCGGTTCCAACCGCACCCTCAGGGCTATGCCAGTGCCGCCGACTTGGTGGAGGGTTTGCGCAAACGGCATCCGTTCGAGATTTCGGTCAGCGCTTATCCCGAAACGCATCCGGAGGCCTTATCGTCGGCAAAGGACATCGACTTTCTCAAACGCAAACTCGATGCCGGGGCAACGCGTGCGATCACGCAATTCTTTTTCGAACCCGAAACTTTCTTTCGCTTCCGCGATGCGGTGGCGGCGGCGGGGATCGATCCCGAAATCGTGCCTGGGATCATGCCTGTTTCCAATTTTGCCGCGATCCAGCGCATGTCGAAAATGACGGGGACGAACGTTCCCGACTGGCTGGCGCAATTGTTCGACGGGCTCGACGACCATCCCCCGGCACGGCAGCTTGTCGCCGCAACCATTGCCGCCGAAATGTGCCGCCGGCTTTATGCAGGCGGGGTGCGGCATTTCCATTTTTACACGCTGAACCGGGCTGAACTAAGTTACGCGATCTGCCATCTGCTTGGCAAACGACCGGCGCAGGCGGCGAAGGAGCAGGCGGCGTGAATAGTCCGTTTACTATGCCTCTTTTCGTCACCCCGGCGAAAGCCGGGGTCCAACTCCTAAGTGAGAAATTTTACCGGCAGATGATAGGTCCCGGCTTTCGCCGGGATGACGAAGTTTTAGCATTGAAAGGTCTTTTTACATGACCCCGCGTGAACTATTCACCGCGCGCGCCAAAGAGCGCATTCTCGTCTTCGACGGCGGCTATGGCACCGCGATCCAGGCGCATAAACTGACCGAGGCCGACTATCGCGGCAATCTGGAACTGAACAAGGATCAGAAGGGCAATAACGACCTGCTGTCGATCACCAGTCCCGATATCATCGGCAGCATCCATGATGCCTATCTGGCGGCGGGTGCCGATATGATCGAGACCAACACTTTCTCGTCCACCCGCGTGGCGATGGCGGATTACGGCTGCGAGCATCTCGTCAGGCAGATCAATGTGGAGAGCGCCAGGCTTGCCCGCGCTTCGGCGGAGAGGGCCGAGGCGGCGGACGGCACCAGACGTTTCGTTGCCGGTTCGATCGGGCCGACCAACAAGACGCTTTCGCTTTCGCCCGACGTCAACGACCCCGGCTACCGCGAGGTCGATTTCGATACGCTGAAAGCCGATTACCGCGAGCAATGCGATGCGTTGATCGAGGGCGGAGTGGACTTTCTGCTGATCGAGACGATCTTCGATACGTTGAACGCCAAATGCGCGGCGATGGCGGCACAGGAGGCAGCGGCGGCCAGTGAGCGCGACGTGCCGCTGATGATCAGCATGACGATCACCGATATGGCAGGGCGCAACCTTTCGGGTCATACGGTTGAGGGCTTCTGGCACACGATCCGCCATGTGAAGCCGCTGACCATTGGGTTGAACTGCTCTTTCGGCGCCGATTTGTTGCGTCCCTATCTGGTAGAACTGGCCAAGAGCGCCGATGCGCTGGTGATGGCCTATCCCAATGCCGGACTACCTAATGAGCTTGGCCAATATGACGAACTGCCCGAACAGACCGCGAAGCTGATCGAGGCCTGGCTGGATGATGGCTTGGTCAATGTTGTTGGTGGCTGTTGCGGCACGACCCCCGACCATATCGCCGCCATCGCCAAGGCCGTAGCCGACCGCGCACCACGGGCGATACCCAGTGCAACGGTACATACAAGACTGGCCGGGCTGGAGCCGTTTTCGATGGCGGCGTGATCTTATCTCCCCGCCCCTGCCGGGGAGGGGTCGGGGGTGGAGTCTGTCAGCCGGGCGCTACCTTTTCGTTAGTTTAAACCGACAAACCCCACCCCAACCCCTCCCCTGAAGGGGAGGGGCTTAAGAGTAGAGCATGACCACTCGTAACACCTCCCGCCCAACCGGTGCGCAATTCGTCAATATCGGCGAACGCACCAATGTCACCGGCAGTGCGAAGTTCAAGAAACTGATCCTCGCCGGCGACTATGAAGCCGCAGTCGAGGTCGCGCGCGATCAGGTGGAGAATGGCGCGCAGATCATCGATATCAATATGGACGAGGGCTTGCTCGACGCTGAGGAGGCGATGACGAAGTTCATCAAGCGGATCGGTGCCGAACCCGATATCGCGCGCGTGCCGATCATGGTCGATTCGTCCAAATGGAGCGTGATCGAGGCGGGGCTGAAATGTGTGTCGGGCAAGCCGGTGGTGAACTCGATCAGCATGAAGGAGGGCGAGGAGGCTTTCCTGCATCACGCGCGGTTGTGCATGGCCTATGGCGCGGCCGTGGTGGTGATGGCGTTCGACGAGACCGGGCAAGCCGACACCAAGCAGCGCAAGGTCGAAATCTGCAAGCGCGCTTATGATTTGCTGGTCGGCATCGGCTTTCCGCCCGAGGATATTATCTTCGATCCCAATATCTTCGCGGTTGCCACCGGCATTGAGGAACACAACAATTACGGCGTCGACTTCATCGAGGCGGTGAAGGAGCTGCGCGTCCTTTGCCCGCATGCGCATTATTCGGGTGGGTTATCGAACCTCAGCTTCTCCTTCCGCGGTAATGAGCCGGTGCGCCGGGCGATGCATTCGGTCTTCCTCTATCACGCCATTCCGGCGGGTCTCGATATGGCGATAGTCAATGCGGGGCAGCTGGACGTTTACGACACCATCGACCCCGAGTTGCGCGAGGCATGCGAGGATGTGGTGCTCAACCGGCGCGAGGATTCGACCGAGCGGCTGATTGCGCTTGCCGAACGGTACAAGGGCACCGACGCCGCGCAGGAGAAGGCCGCCGCCGAATGGCGTGGCTGGACTGTAGAGCGGCGGATCGAGCATGCGCTGGTCAAGGGCATCGACGCGCATGTGGTGGAGGATACCGAAGAGGCGCGCCTTGCGATCAAGGAACGCGGCGGACGCCCCATCGAGGTCATCGAAGGCCCGTTGATGGACGGGATGAATGTCGTCGGCGACCTGTTCGGCAGCGGCAAGATGTTCCTGCCGCAAGTGGTCAAATCCGCGCGTGTGATGAAGAAAGCGGTCGCGCACCTCTTCCCCTATATCGAGGCGGAAAAGGACGAGAACGCAAAGGGCAAGGGCCGGATCGTCATGGCCACGGTCAAGGGCGACGTCCATGATATCGGCAAGAATATCGTCGGCGTGGTGCTGCAGTGCAATGGCTTTGAGGTGATCGACCTTGGCGTCATGGTGCCATGGCAGGAAATCCTCAAAACCGCGGTCGAGAATGACGTCGACATGATCGGTCTTTCCGGCTTGATCACGCCTTCCCTCGACGAAATGGTAACGGTGGCCGAGGAAATGGAGCGGGCGGGAATGACGATGCCGCTCCTCATCGGCGGAGCCACGACCTCGAAAACGCACACCGCGCTCCGGATCGAACCGGCCTATTCGGGCCCAACGGTGCATGTACTCGACGCCAGCCGCGCGGTCGGCGTCGCCTCCACATTGGTCAGCGACACGCTTGCCGAAAAGTTCGTCACCGACACCAAAAGCGAATATGAGCATATCCGCGACGCCCGCGCGGGCAAGACCGCCAAACCGCTCGCCACGCTGGAAGAAGCGCGCGCCAACGGCTTTGAGATCGATGAGAGCCTGAAACCCAAACCGCCCTTGCAACCCGGCGTCCACGTCTATGACGATTGGCCGCTCGAAGACCTGCGCGACTATATCGACTGGACCCCGTTCTTTCGCGCTTGGGAATTGCACGGCGTCTATCCGGGCATATTGACCGATGAGGTAGTGGGCGAAAGCGCAACCAACCTGTTCAAAGACGCGCAGGCGATGCTCGACCGGATCATTTCTGAGAAGTGGCTGCGCGCAAAGGGGGTTGCGGGGCTTTGGCCTTGTGCAAGGGATGGCGATGATGTGGTGGTTTATTCTCCCCTCCCCTTCAGGGGAGGGGCCGGGGGTGGGGCTGCCGAGCCCTCGCGCGATATTGGACAGCCCCACCCCAACCCCTCCCCTGAAGGGGAGGGGCTTTATGAGGTCCGCCTGCCCTTCCTGCGCCAGCAAATCGCCAAGCGCGAGGGCAAGGCCAATATGTGCCTGGCGGACTTCATCAGCCCCGATGGCGACTGGATCGGCGGCTTTGCGGTGACCACCGGCCACGGCATCAACACCAAACTCGCCGAGTTCAAGGCGCATATCGATGACTATAGCGACATCATGCTGAAGGCGCTGGCCGACCGCCTGGCCGAAGCCTTTGCGGAAAGGCTGCACCTGCACGTCCGCAAGGCGCTATGGGGCTATGCCCCCGACGAGCAGCTGACCAACGAAGCGCTGATCAAGGAACAATATCGCGGCATCCGCCCCGCACCTGGCTACCCCGCCTGCCCGGACCACAGCCTGAAGCCCACGCTGTTCGCGCTGTTGGATGCCACCCATAAAACCGGCATCACCCTGACCGAAAGCTTCGCAATGCTGCCCACCGCCGCGGTCAGCGGCTTCTATTTCGGCCACCCGCAAGCCGAATATTTCGGCGTGGCGCGGATCGGCGAGGATCAGGTTACGGACTATGCGGCACGGCGCGGGCTGGAGCTGGACAAGGCGCGGCAATATTTAAGGCCGAATTTGAATGAGTAAGAGACAACGTAGTCGGGGAAAACAGGACGGATGATGGCTTTTGAGCGCTAAATTGTGAAAGCCGTCATTTGCCCGCCAGACGAATGGAATACAAATGGATTGATGATTTTGGGAGGACTCAGATGATCCGATCTATCGCTGTAGCTTTCGCAATTTTGTGGTGCTCCACACCATCTAGTCTTGGCGCACAAATTGATTCGTCGCTCGACGGTCCGATCATGAGTCATGCGAACTTCTATTCGAACTTTTTTCATCAGCGGTTTCTTGACCGCCTTGTCGATCCGATAAAGATCAAGCGTTCCAAAACGGGTGTCGCACCGAAACAACCTGTCGCACAGCCTCGGCAACCACGTGATAAGCCTCAACCAAAAAGCGACACACCTCTTCTTGCTAATGGAGGAAAACATGGTCTTACCCCTCAAAAGATGGCGACATTGTCGCCCGAACCGCAGCGCGCAGAAATAACCCGCGTCTTCAATGCCCTGCTTGCGAAATACCCCGAATTCGAAAAAGCCAGCGGTATCCCTCCAAATGACATGGGCGGGGCGCTCGCGACATTTATCGGCGGTAATTGGATGATCTACAACAATAAAGAGCTTCCTGATGCGCATTTCGCCGCGCTGGTGAAACAAATGCGCGAAGCAGTATCGAAGGATGAAGCGCTGCGTGCCGAAAGCGTTCAAATCCGGCGAGAGGCATATGAGCAACTGGCGATATTGGGGCTATATATGGCACTCAGCAAGCGGGCGCTTGACCGTCAGCCAGATACTCAGGTAGCCGCAACCTTGCGTGCAAATGCCGGCCGATATCTGCAGGATTTGCTGAAGGTGGATCCGGCAACGATCCAGATCGGCGTCGATGGTGTCAGCATTTAAACGTGTCGCATTTGATCCGCACATACAACGTCACGGGGAAGCTAATAATCACGGTGGCAGCGAACTAATTCGCCGGTCATGCAACGGCGATGGTGCGGTAATTTTGGGGACACAATACTAATTTATCAAAATATGCTTTTTTAAATGGTATTGCGTCCCCGCAATTACGGGTTGGCGGCGAGGCGCGGGCTGGAGCTGGACAAGGCGCGGCAATAT
>JBOFLS010000149.1:0-17960 GCA_051657985.1 Sphingorhabdus sp.
ATGCGCTATGGCCTGAAGTCGGCTCGGTGATCATGCTAGGGATGAGCTATGCGCCCGAAACCGATCCGATGGCATTTGATCCGATCAAAGGCCGGGTTTCGGTCTATGCGCAGCGCAAGGATTATCACGATGTCGTAAAGGGCGCGCTTAAACGGCTGGCGCAATGGTTCGCCCATCGGACGGGCGATGCCGTGAAGGTTTTCGTCGACACCGCCCCCGTGTTGGAAAAAACATTGGCAGAGGTGGCGGGTTTAGGTTGGCAGGGAAAGCACAGCAACCTCGTTAGTCGCAGCCATGGCAGCTGGCTGTTTCTGGGCGCCATCTATACCACGGCGGAGCTGGAAACAGATCCGCAGGGCCGCGACTTGTGCGGATCATGCAATGCCTGTCAAACAGCGTGTCCAACCAATGCCTTCCCCGCGCCCTACCGTGTCGATGCCCGGCGCTGCATCTCCTATCTGACGATCGAGCATAAGGGACCGATCCCGCATGAGTTCCGTCAGGCAATGGGCAACCATATTTATGGCTGTGACGACTGTCTGGCTGTCTGCCCTTGGAACAAGTTCGCCCAGACGGCGTCGGTGCACAAGGCGCTAGCGCAACGGCGAGAGCTTTCGGAGCTGCCACTGGGGGCGCTGCTGTCGCTTGACGATGCTGCATTCCGACAGCTGTTTGCAGCTACGCCAATCAAGCGCACCGGACGCGACCGCTTCGTGCGCAATGCAGCGATTGCAGCGGGGAATAGCGCTGATCCGGCTTTGGTGGAACCGCTGGTGAGGCTGCTCGATGATACTAGCCCCTTAGTTCGCGGGGCAGCTGTCTGGGGGCTTGCTCAACTCGATCAAGCGCGGTTCCTGTCGGAGAAAACGGTCCGTTTCGAATTTGAGTTTGACGTTTCGGTGTTGAAAGAATGGCAGCAAGGGCCGTTTCCATTCTCGAAAGCGAGATAGCAACAACCTCGATTGACTGGTATGAACATCACCGTAGGCTTGAGGTTTCCTTTAATTCCGCGCCGATCCAACATTCCCTACCGCCCGATCAGCGCATTGACGCACTGCGCACGGTCGACCTCGGCTCCATCGCTACGCCTCGCATCCACATGGGTCACCAGTTCCGGTCCATTGAGGCTGTCGCGATAAAGATAGGCATCGAGGATACATGCCCGCCCACTGAACTGCAGCTTGCGCCCCTGCACCTCGATCACATCGAGGCGGGGCTGGCCGAATAGACGGATCAGCGCGGGCATATCTTTGCCCAGTACCGCCTCGAGTCCCTTCGACGAAAGCACGGGGCGCGGTGCAGGTACAGCTGTCGCAGGTTTGTCGAGCGGTACCGATGTACTCTGCGGGCGGGCGGGCGGTATTGCGCCGCCGCATGCTGCCAGCAACAGCGACGCCGATATGAGCAAGAGGGTATTTTTCACTTTGACAGGCTCCTATGCTTGCCATGCGCCATATGCACGGCAGCGGCGGTTGCGACAACGGGAACGATGAACTGGACAACGGGTATCATCATTCCCGCTGCACCCGCTAGGCCGAGCAGCAACCGTTCCCCTTTGCCAAAGGCGTTGAAGCGCTGACCGTGACGGGCGACCAGCATATCTTCGAGGTCGCGGCCCAAAAGTAAGGCGTTGACACCCAAAAACAGGAGGGGCGCACCTATGCCGGTAATCAGCAGCAAAAGGTAAAAAGGCAATGCCAGCAAATTATATCCCAAGGCCCGCCGCGCCGAACGCCAACCCATGCGCAGCGACTGTGCATTGGTCGGGCGCACGCCCTGCGCCGCCTCGAAAGGGTAATGTTTTGCTTCGACGATATCAATGATGTCGTCGGAAAATATCCAGGTGATCGCAATTGCGACGGTGCGAAAGAGAACAAGCCCTGCAAATACCAGAGCCGCAGCTGTTGCAACCGTACTCAGCAGACCGCTATCGGCAAAGCCGAACCATCGGAACAGCCAGTCAAGCAGAAACCATGTAGCCCCGCCGATTAGGATCAGCGCAAGAAGGGTAAACCCCATTACCTTGGCAAGGATTGCCATGATCCGTCCGTCGGAAAGGCTGGAAAAACCGAGTAAGATGGCGCTTATCATTCTTTCCGGATAATACAGCTGTATTAGCCATGCAAGGCACTTCGACCTGCGCTTGCCCTTTTGCGCTTGTCCCATTAGGGCGCGCCAGACTTCAATCAGGAAACATCCATGACCCAGCCCGAATATGACGTTCTCGCTATAGGCAACGCGATCGTCGACATCATTGCCTATACCGACGACGCCTTTATCGATGCCGAAGGATTGACCAAGGGCAGCATGCAGTTGATCGACGAAACAAGGGCGAAGGTGCTTTACGACCATATGGGCCCTGCACGCGAGATTAGCGGCGGTTCGGCGGCAAATACGTTAGCGGGTATGGCGGCGCTAGGCCATAAGACCGCGTTTATCGGACAGGTTGCGAACGATCAGCTTGGCGACGTGTTTGCGCATGATATCCGCGCAAGCAAAATCCATTTCGATATCCCTGCACGCGAAGGTGCGCCATCGACCGCGCGCTGCTACATTCTCGTTACCCCTGATGCGCAGCGAACGATGAACACCTTTCTTGGTGCGTCGCAATATCTGCCCGCGCACCTGATCGATGCGGATTTGATCCAGAACGCTGCGATCCTGTATCTCGAAGGCTATTTGTGGGATCCGGAAGAGCCGCGTGCGGCGATGCGTACCGCAATCGATCTGGCGCGTGCCGCAGGGCGCAAGGTTGCGCTGACGCTGTCCGACGCATTCGTAATCGCCCGCCATGGCCCCGATTTTCTAGCGGAGATGGATGCCGGGCGGATCGACATATTGTTCGCCAACGATGTCGAGATCAAAACGCTGGCCGGGATTGAGGATTTCGACGCGGCGGTCGATGCGATAGCGGCGAAGGTGCCGCTTTTGATCTGTACCTGCGGCGAAAAGGGCGCGACCGCAGTCGAGGGCGGTACACGCGTGGTCGTGAGTGCCGAGCCGGTCGAACGGCTGGTCGATACGACGGGCGCAGGTGACCTGTTTGCTGCCGGTGTCCTCGCCGGGCTGGCGCAAGGTCGTACTCTTGAGGACTGCCTGACAATGGGTGCGGTTTGCGCGGCGGAAATCATCAGCCATTATGGCGCACGGCCGGAAGGCGACCTGAAGGCGTTGGTTGCAGCAAAGTTGGGATAAAGAAGCGCCGATCGGCCTTTCATCCGGCGATTGCCACGGTGCAACGCCCATTTTTTTATGTTCTCTTGCATCTAAAGGACGATTCCACACGTTATCTTCCTCACGGGGGCCAAGTTAACAAAGGATTTCGTGATGAAAGCATTGAAACTCTCTATGGTCGCCGGGCTTTCGGCTTTGGCGCTTGCTGCATGCTCGAACGCAGCGGACAATGCCGAAGGTGGCGCCGATACCACTACCAATGACACGATGGTGCAGGATGAAACCGCAACCGCTGCCGATCCCATGGCATCGGGTACGACAGCTGGCACCACTGCATCGGGCCAAAATCTGGTCGCGCTTGCCCAAGGCAACAGCGATCTTTCAACGCTGGTCAGTGCCGTTACCGCGGCAGGCCTTGGTGAAACGCTTTCCGGCCCCGGACCTTTTACTGTTTTCGCACCGACCAACGCCGCCTTTGCCAAAGTCGACAAGGCTACGCTGGATGGTCTGATGAAGCCCGATAGCAAGGCGAAACTGAGCGATATCCTGAAATATCATGTCGTAGCCGGAAATGTGAAGGCAGCCGATCTTGCCAAGCAGATCAAGGATGGCGGCGGCACCGCGACTTTGAAGACGGTGAACGGCGCCAATCTGAAGGCCAGCCTGCAGGGCGACAAGGTCATTCTGACCGATGCCAAGGGTGGTAAATCGACCGTGACGGCAACCGACATCGCCGCATCGAACGGTGTCGTTCACACAATCGACACCGTGGTCATGCCGTAACGATCGGAAGGCGCAGTCCCGCGCGCTTGACGATCCCTGCAGCGGCTATTCCGCTGCCGGATAAACGGATGCGAAGAACCCCGTCCGATCGCGGGCGGGGTTTTTCATGACAGATCCTTATGCGACCGCCCGGCGGGAACGACGGATATCCCCGAGTTTGCGGCGGAAAGTCACACTAAAGTCTCACGTGACCGATTGTTGGAGCTTTCAAATAACAAGGTGGAACATTATCAGAACAAAAGGCCAAAGTCAATCGTATATCCGATCATTCTTGCCTAGACCGCTTACCCTGCCGGTGGAGCGACGGTGACGGGGCCGGTTTCCTTCAGGCATTCCTTGATCGGCGCAAGGTCTTCGGCGCTGGTCGGCGGGTTGGCGACCAGATCCTGTACGCTCCTGCCGGCCATCAGCTTATCCGCCGCACAATCGCAGACCTTGTCAAGGTCGACCTTGACGCCTTCGGGTATCTGCCCTTCGGCAGTCGCGGCGCAGCTGGAAACCAGCGACTGGCGAACGGTGTTTTTGAGATTCTGATCGATCGCCCCACCTTCGCCGCAGGCAGAAAGGGTGAGAGCGGCTAAGGGGATGAGCGTGAGCAACGGGAGACGCATGGCTGGGTTCCTTGTTGAGATTTAAGCCTATTTAGGGTGGCGCGACGCGATGACAATGGGGGTTGGGCCCATTCCTCTCCTGTTGAGACATATTGCCTGGACTTACCATCATAGGCGGTTAATCGAAATTGTGTGAGAGCTGCATCAATTGATGCCTGGGAGGGCGCATAATATCCGTCCGGAACAAAGGTTCGAGACGGGCGTTGCCCGCTTAATTCGTGATCTGTTCTCAAGGAGCTTTCCATGCGTGGAAGGAAATTGCTGCTTTGCGTCCTGCCGCTGACGCTGATTGCGTCGGGCTGCGCTACACCCACCCCCTATCGCCCGGCGAGTGCCAGCGACAGTCGTACGGGCTATTCGGATTACCGGGTTGAAACAGATCGCTACCGTGTAAGCTTTTCCGGCAACAGCATGACTTCGCGCGATACGGTCGAGCGTTATCTTCTGTTCCGTGCCGCCGAACTGGCTTTGCAAGAGGGGGCGGATGGTTTCGTCATGCTCGATCGTGAGACGGACCGGCGTACGCGAACTATAGTCGACAGGCCCTTTACGGCTGGACGCTATGGCTGGTGGGGGCCGGCCTGGTCTTATCGTCACCCGCGTTTCGGCTGGCGTAGCTGGGATCCCTATTGGGGCGATCCGTTCTGGGACCGCGATATCGATATCCGCCAGATCGACCGTTACGAGGCTATGGCTGAAATCCGCCTGATCCGCGGTCGCCTGAACCGCGACGATCCACGCGTATTCGATGCGCGTGATGTCGTGGAGCAGCTGCGGGGAACTATTCGGTATCCAGAAGGTGACGCCCGCTATTAAAGTTTTTCCGTTTCATATTCCATCACTACGCGGGGGGACTGTCCTGCAGCGCAGCGGAGTGGACTGTCCCCGGCAGAAAACGCGCAGGCTTCAAGGGACAGTCCCCATGCGGGGATAGTCCCCGGCACTGGCCTTCAATGTGAAACGAAAAATTTTAAATATCATAGCGTGATGACATCAGATTAATCCATCCCGTTCGTGCTGAGGAAGAACTGAAATCGCAGATTGAAGTTCTGTCTCGAAGCACTCTTAAGGCCCTTCGAGACGCATTTCAGTCTTCGACTTCAACGCTCCTCAGAGCCTGCCCCGGCGAAGGCCGGGGGCGAACGGATTAATATAATGTCATTAGAGTCTTAAAAAACTAAAATATTTGCTGAAACGGTGCTTTACTTTGCCCTTTCCAGCAATGGCTTTAAATAATGCCCGGTATAGCTTTCGGCCACTTCCACCACCGCCTCTGGCGTACCTTCCGCAACAATCTCGCCACCCTTCACGCCGCCTTCAGGGCCTAGGTCAATGATCCAGTCGGCGGTTTTGATGACGTCGAGATTATGTTCGATCACCACCACGCTGTTACCCTGTTCGACCAGGCGGTGAAGAACTTCCAATAGCTTTCTCACATCTTCGAAATGCAGGCCCGTGGTGGGCTCATCCAAGATATAGAGCGTCTGCCCGGTGGAGCGCCGCGACAGTTCCTTGGCGAGCTTCACCCGCTGCGCCTCGCCGCCTGACAGCGTCGTTGCCTGCTGCCCGACCTTGACATAGCCCAGCCCGACCTCGGCCAGCATCGCCATCTTGTCGCGGATCGGGGGAACGGCCTTGAACACCTCGACCGCGTCTTCCACCGTCATGTCAAGCACATCGGCAATAGAGAGACCCTTCCACTTCACTTCCAATGTTTCGCGGTTGTAGCGTTTGCCGTGGCACTCCTCGCAGGTGACATAGACGTCGGGCAGGAAGTGCATCTCGATCTTGATCAGCCCGTCGCCGCTGCACGTCTCGCAGCGCCCGCCCTTTACGTTGAAGCTGAACCGGCCGGGCTTGTAACCGCGTGCTTCGGATTCGGGGAGCCCTGCGAACCAGTCGCGTATATTGGTGAAGGCGCCGGTATAGGTGGCCGGGTTCGAACGCGGGGTGCGGCCGATCGGCGACTGGTCGATGTCGATCACCTTGTCGCAATGTTCGAGGCCGGTGACCTTGTCATGCGCCCCGGCGATTACCCGCGCGCCGTTCAAGCTACGCGCCGCTGCGGCGTAAAGCGTGTCGATGGTGAAGCTCGACTTGCCCGATCCGGACACCCCGGTGATGCAGCAAAAGGTGCCGAGCGGGATGCTGGCGGTTACATTCTTCAGATTGTTCGCGCGTGCGCCATGCACCGTCAGTTTCTTGCCATTGCCCTTGCGGCGCTTTTTCGAAACCGGGATCTCACGCGTGCCGTTTAGGTAATCGGCGGTAAGACTGCCTTTCGTTTTCAATATCTGCTTGAGCGTTCCTTGCGCGATCACCTCACCGCCATGCACGCCGGCACCGGGGCCCAGATCGACCACCCAGTCGGCGGTGCGAATCGCATCCTCGTCATGTTCGACGACGATCACGGTGTTGCCCAGGTCGCGCAGCCTTTGCAATGTCGCCAGCAGACGGTCGTTATCCTTCTGATGCAGGCCGATGCTGGGCTCGTCGAGCACGTAAAGCACGCCCGACAGGCCGGAGCCGATCTGCGAGGCCAGGCGAATACGCTGGCTCTCACCGCCGCTCAACGTGCCGCTGGTGCGATCGAGATTGAGGTAATCGAGCCCGACATTGTTGAGGAAACCCAAGCGCTCGTTGATTTCCTTCAGGATCGATTTCGCGATCTGCTGCTGCGTCGGGGTCAGTTTAGCCTCAAGATTCGAAAACCAGACCAGTGCGTCGGCAACGCTCATTCGCGTCGGCTGCGAAATATCGGTCATCGCGATCTTTACCGACAATGCCTCTGGCTTCAGGCGTGCGCCGTGGCAGGTTTCACAGGGTTGCGCGGTCTGGAACTTGCCCAGCTCCTCGCGCATCCAGGCGCTGTCGGTTTGCAGCATACGGCGGTTAAGATTGCCGATCACGCCCTCGAACGCCTTTTTGACGGTATAGCTTTTGCGCCCGTCCATGAAGGTCAGCTCGACCGGAAGCCCGCCGGTGCCGTGGAGGATGATCAGCCGCTGATCGAGCTCCAGCGCATTCCAGGGCGTGGTCAGATCGAATTTGTATGCCTTGGCCAGCGAGCTGAGCACCTGCATATAGTAAGGCGAAGGCGGGTTCGACTTTGCCCAGGGCACCACAGCGCCCTGCTTCAGGCTCAGACTTTCATTGGGGACGACCAGCTGCGGATCAAACTCCAGCCGCTCACCCAAGCCGTCGCAATCGGGGCAAGCACCCTGCGGCGCGTTGAAGCTGAACAAGCGGGGTTCGATTTCGGCCAGAGTGAAGCCGGAGACCGGGCAGGCGAATTTTTCGCTGAAGACGATGCGGTTGGGGGGAAGGCCTGTGCCTTTCATACCCTTTTTAAGCCCCTCCTCTTCAGAGGAGGGGTTTGGGGTGGTGGCGGGCTGTAAAGCAGACCGCTCCGGCGTCGAGCCGGACCGGTCTGACACCACCCCCGTCCCCTCCTCTTCAGAGGAGGGGCTTGCACCCCTGAACTCCGCCCGCGCCTCACCAAAAACGCTTGGCACGGCATCCGAATTTGCCATCGCCTCCGCCACGGTGCCATCGGCCAGATCGACATAAGCCAATCCCTCGGCCAGCTTCAGCGCCTGTTCGAAGCTATCGGCCAGCCGCGTCTGTATGCCATCCTTCACAACGATGCGGTCAACCACGACCTCAATGTCGTGCTTGTACTTCTTGTCGAGCGCAGGGGCTTCCTCGATCGCGTAAAATTCACCATCGATACGCACTCGGGTGAAACCAGCCTTCTGCCATTCGGCCAATTCCCTGCGATACTCCCCCTTGCGTCCGCGTACGGCGGGGGCGAGTAGATAGGCGCGCGTGCCTTCGGGCAACTGCATGACCCGGTCGACCATCTGCGTCACCGTTTGTGCGGTGATCGGCAGGCCGGTAGCAGGCGAATAAGGCGTGCCGACGCGCGCCCATAACAGGCGCATATAGTCGTAGATCTCGGTGACGGTCGCAACGGTGGAACGCGGGTTACGCGAAGTGGTCTTCTGCTCGATCGAAATCGCAGGCGAAAGACCCTCGATATGTTCGACATCGGGCTTCTGCATCATCTCCAGAAATTGCCGCGCATAGGCCGACAGCGACTCGACGTAGCGCCGCTGCCCTTCGGCATAGATGGTATCAAACGCCAGCGAGGACTTACCGCTACCGCTTAATCCCGTAATAACAATCAGCTTGTCGCGCGGCAGATCGATATCGATCCCTTTGAGATTATGCTCGCGCGCACCGCGCACACTGATGTGAGTGAGTGACATAAGGCCGTCTTGTTCCAGATTTGTTCGCAAAGCGCAAGAGGGCGCTCGATAAGCCGAAGTGGCAAAGATAGCTGCAATTTTCAAGGCGGGGTTTTCCCGCACTTGCCGAATCTCGCAAATGCACCATAATGAAGAATAAGGGGAGGTCGCGTCGTTCCGATATCGGATTTGTGAAAGATCGAAGCTTGACCAACGCATCAGCCTTGTTACTGCTCGCAACGATAGCCAGTCCTGCGGCTGCACAGCTTTCGGCCGAACCCCCTGCCCCGCTTCCCGCCCAGCCCGCAACCCAGCCGGCCCCGGCCATTGTTTTCCAATCGGGAACCGGTGACGGCAATCCGGCCAATGTGACCCCAACCTATATCAAGCCGCCACGACCGGAGGTCGGCTGCGAAGAACTTTCGCTCTCCGCGGCCAGGATCGGTCAGGATTTTTATCCCGCCGATGGCATAGCCGCCAAACCAAAGCAGCGGCTGGACCGCAAACTGTTCGACAGCGCCTTGATGAAATACCGCAATCATTTCTGTGCCTATGGTCGCGCCAAGGGCCCTGCAGTGATCGTTGTCGTTGATTTCGCTAAGCATAGCAGCAACCCGCGCCTTTACCGTCTGGACCTGCGCAACGGGCAAGGCATCGACAGTCCGATCCGCGTCGCCCACGGCATCGGCTCCGATCCCGATGACGATGGCTATGCAACCGTCTTTAGCAATGTTTACAGCAGTTACACCTCGTCCCTGGGTGCAGCGCTGGGGGCGGAGCGGTATGTCGGGCAGAACGGCCTTTCATTAAGACTCGACGGGCTGGAACCTTCGAACAATCAGATGCGGGTGCGCGACATTGTCGTTCACAGCTATGCACCCGAGCGACGGCGCTATTTCAATGCCAGCCTTGTTGCGGCTCGGGGCAAGCCGGGATCGAGCGAGGGGTGTTTCGTCGTCGAACCCGACAAGCGCGACTGGATATTGGATACGCTGGAAAATGGCGGCTTCATCTATTCGGGTTTCAGCGGGCAATTGCCGCAGCGAATCGTTCCGGCGAACCAGAATGTGACCTTTGTGCGCGGCACCGGATCTAATCCTGCGGCGGTTCCGCAACCGGTTTCGGGAACAGCCGCCGGAACGCCCGGTAGCCCGCCCATAGCCCCCACACCGCCAGCGCCATCAGCACCAGGGCAATAACCAGCGCAGCGATCGGATTGGCGAAGGTAAGCGCCAAAAGTCCCCCGGTCGCGACATCCTCGGCGGTCGACAGCAGTACATTGCTGAACGGTTCGGGGCTGGTGTTGACCGCCGCCCGCGCCGTCGCCTTGGTCGCATGGCTTGCAAAGGCTGCGCCTCCGCCTAGCAGGAAAACCACTACCTGCCACACCGGATCGCCTGCATCGACCACCGCGAGCGCCAGCAACGCCCCGCCCAAGGGCCGGATCAGCGTATTCAACCCATCCCAGATCGAATCGAGCCAAGCGATCTTGTCAGCGAAAAATTCCGCCACCGCGCCAAGCCCTGCCGTGCCGATCACCCAGGGATTGGCCAGTGCCTCGAGCATTTTCAGGTTTTCGGGCAAATCGAGATAGCCAAAATGCATCGCCAGCCCGGTGGCAAAGACGGTCAGATACAGCCGCCAGCCCGATAGCAGACTGACACTGGCGGCAAGCCCCAGCAGTTCAACGATACCCATCCGGCCTCTCCCCTCAATTGCGGTCAGGATGGGGGATGGTGCCAGTTTGTGATGCCGGTGGCAATGGTGTGGAGAGATCGCCCCCCCCGCAAGCGGGAGGGGAACCCCCTGGGTCTGGCCGCCCTGCTGGGGTGTGCCGTGGACCAAGCGGGGCGGCCAAGGGGGCAACCAAGCTGCGTGGCCTTTAACGGCGGCGCAGTTTGCGAGTGACGCTAGGATCGCGTGTCACCGATCCATTACCTCGGGTAACGGTATTGGTGCGGTTATAAATTTCATTTCCATTGCGCCTTGCCGAACGCTCGACAGTACGCCCATTTTCGGTGCGCGTTCCGCTACGGTTGTAGCTATATTCGTCGCCTTTGGGGCCAGTGGCGCTGCCGGTCGTGATCCAGCCATTGTCGGTGCGGATGCGCTCATATTCGTAAGAGCTGGTGTTGCCGCCAAAGCCGGTGCGCGAACCGCTGTCGGTGACGCCGCTATCGGTTCGCACACGATCGCGTTCGGTGGTCGCAACCGCGCCGTCCCGCTTGCGCGTGGTGGTGCGGTCGGAACTGAAGGTACCGACATCCTTGTCGCGCACACTGGTCTTGTTACTGCTGACGTTAGGGCTATCGAAGGTAGTGGCGCGGGTTTTAGGTTCGGCTTGGGCGACCCCGCCAAGAAGGGCTGCGGAAACCGTAAACGCGATCAGCTTTTTCATCGAAATGTCCTTTGCTGCTTGTCGAGAAGGGCTTGTGTCGCCTCTCAAACAATCAACGCACAACGTCGGGACTCCCTTTGCCAGGATCTGCGATTTTATCTGCGGCGGCGTGTTCAGTCGATTGCCAGATCTCGCGTATCTCACGGCGAATAGCCGGGCGCCCCGCGGGCGGGGCGGTGCGCAATTGCTCGCGCAGTTCGCGCAGCCGGGTTTTGTGCTCAGCGGGCATTTCCCGCCAAGCTTCGCGCCACATTTCGGCCTTGGCCGGATCGAGAGGCGGGCGTTGTTTCAGCCGCTCAGCAAGCGGCCTTTCGCGCTGCCCTACCGGCATCGGAAGGCTGCGTTCCTTTGCAGCCTGCATATGCCTTTCGTGTGCTTGCTGTCGGCGCGCACGAAATTCGGCCACCATGGCACGCAACTCGGGCTCGGTCACTTCGCCGCGTTGTATCATGGCGTGCAACTCCTTAAACGCGATGGCAGTGCGCTCGCGCGGCGGCAGTCGGCGGAACTCAGGATCGGCGCGAAGTTGCCTATAGAGGGTGCGCACCGCCTCCTTGCCTTTGTTCGGCTCGATAGCGGGCACCGCCGGTGGCGGTTCGGTCGGCAGGGCCTGCTCGGCTGTCGGCTTCGATTCAGGCTTCGGCGTCTCGCGCTTCGGCAGTTCGACCAGCTTGGCCTTGGCAAGCGTTTCGCTGACTACCGGCACATAGACCGGTTCACCGAAAAAGCCCGATGCAGCCGCGGTTGCAGTGGCAACGCCTAGCACGGTAACACCAGCGACAATCTTGCCCGAGCGGCGCCAACCAGCAGCCAAGCCAAAACGGCGACGCGGAGGTCGCAATGGCGGCACGATGGGACCCGGACCGGCGGGCAACTCGCCCGCCTCGATCCTAGCAATCAGCCGCTCGCCAAAGCCCGCGGGCAAGGACGGCACGGTCAACCGGTCGAGTGCCGCTGCGATAGGCGGGGGGAATGCCGATCCGCTCATGCCGTTACGCCCTTGCCTTCGACGCAGTCGCGTAACGAAGCGCGGGCGCGGAACAGCAGCGATTCGAACGCTTTCAACCGCATGGCCAATATCTCAGCGGCCATTTTATTCTGCCTTTCTTCATAATAAGTCAGCACCACGGCTGCGCGCTGCCGATCGGGCAATGCTTCAATGCATTCGGCCACAGCCTTTCTTACCTCGTCTGCCTCTATCGCCTCATCAGCAAGCAGACTTTCGTCGGCACGCTCTGGGATCGCATTATCGCCGACAAAACGACGGCGGCGCAGCCGGTCTAGACAGGCATTGGTCGCGACGCGCGTCAGCCAGGCGGCGACCCCGGATCCGCCCGGTTGCCAGCGATCGGCATATTGCCAAAGCCGCAGCATCGCCTCCTGCGCGACATCCTCTGCCTCTGTCCGGTCGGCAAGCATGCGGAAAGCGATGCGCCAGGGCAGCTCGGCATGGCGATCGGCTAACAGCCGCAGAGCGTCCGTTTCGCGCGCTGCCACCCGCGTCATCAGCGCGTCGTCGCTTTCATCCGCCATCACCGGTACCGTTGCCTTATCAATCATTCTCAACAGCTCTGTCTTACCGGACTAACGCACAGCATAAAAAAACCCTTCGTAGCAAATGATAACTTGGCAGTACGGCACATTCGTGCTGCAAAGCGTAGGATGCCCGATGAAGACCCTATCCATCCCGTAACTAGCAAAGCCATGCCGCCTGCGACCCCCGCTGCCACCATGGTGATCATGCGCAACGATCCCATGAGCAACCTGCCGCTGATCCTGATGGTTGAGCGCGTGCAATCAATGGCTTTTGCTGCAGGCGCTGTGGTGTTTCCCGGCGGCAAGGTCGATGATCATGACCGGGCCTATGCGAGCATATTGAACCACGAACTTGACTTGAATGAGGCTGCGGGACGATTGGCGGCGATCCGAGAGACGATTGAGGAAGCCGGATTGGCACTGGCGCTGGAGGGTGTAACCGATCCCGCAGATTGTGCCATAGCGCGTAAGGCCTTGCATGATGGAGCCAGCCTCAGGGAAGTCTGCGGCGATCAGGGATGGACACCGCGACTTGACAAGTTGGTTCCCTGGGCCCGCTGGCGTCCCCCCAATCTGGAAAGCCGGGTTTTCGATACACGTTTCTACCTGCTCGATGCGGGTAATACGCATCTGCCCGCCGTCGTCGACAATACCGAAAATCGTGCCCTGTTCTGGGATAGTGCACAGGGTGTGCTCGACCGGTTGGCGCGGGGGGAGGCAAAGGCGATTTTCCCAACTGTGCGCAATCTGGAGCGATTGGCGCAATTTGGCAGCTTTGCCGAGGCGGCCGCGCATGCAGCGGAATTTCCGGTGAAGCTGCTGCTCACCTATGTCGAGGAACGCGGTGGGGTGCCACATATCTGCATCCCCGACGGTTTCGGCTATCCGGTGACCGCCGAGCCGATGACAACGGCAACGCGCGGCTGACCGGTGGCGCTTATATCGCAATTTCAGGGGCTGGTCGGCATGGCGCTGATCGTCCTCATCGCCTGGGGCCTTTCCGAGAAGCGTAGCGCACACCCCGGCTGGCGCTGGATCGCGGGCGCGCTTGTGCTTCAGATTGCGCTTGCGCTCCTCATCGTCCGCGTACCGTTTGTCTGGGATGCGATCGGCGTTGCCAATCATGCCGTCCAGGCGATCGAGAAAGCGACACTGGTCGGCTCCTCCTACATGTTCGGCTATCTTGGCGGCGCGCCCTTGCCCTTTACCCTGAACGAAGGCGTGCAGCCGCCGCTGATCATCGCCTTTCAGATCCTGCCGCTGATCATCGTCTTTTCGGCGATTTCCGCTCTGCTCTGGCATTGGAAAATACTCGCCTGGATCGTGCGTGGCCTGAGCTGGGCGCTGCAGCGGACAATGGGCGTCAGCGGTGTGGTCGGCCTGGGGGCGGCATCGAATATCTTCCTTGGCGTGGTCGAGGCACCGCTTGTGCTGCGCGCCTATTTCGAACGGATGAGCCGGGCCGAGCTGTTCATGGTGATGGCGCTCACCATGTCGACGATATCGGGCGCGATCCTGATCCTCTATGCGACGACTCTGTCGAAAACCGTGCCCGATGCCGTAGGGCATATGATCTCGGCTTCGCTGATCGCCCTGCCCGCGACGATCCTGATCGCGCGGCTGATGGTGCCGGGCGATGGCAAAACCGCGACCGATCCCAACGATACCAGCCTGAAATACGAAAGCAGCATCGATGCCGTCATTCGTGGGACGATGGAGGGGGTGCAGCTGTTTCTGGCCGTGATCGGCGTGATCATCGTGGTTTTCGCACTGGTGGCGCTGGTCGATCAGATACTCGCCTTGCTGCCGCTGGTGGGCGGCGAAGAACTGACGTTGCGTCGCCTGTTCGGCTGGCTGTTCGCACCGCTGATGTGGGCAATCGGCGTACCTTGGGGGGAAGCGGCGGCCGCGGGTCAGTTGATGGGGACCAAGGCAATCCTGAACGAATATGTCGCCTATCTCGATCTTGCTGCTCTTCCGGCGGGCGAACTGGGGCCACGCAGTCTGCTAATCGTTACCTATGCATTGTGCGGCGTTGCCAATTTGGCGAGCATCGGCCTTTTGGTTTCGACCATCGGTACATTATGCCCCGAACGGCGGGCTGAGGCTTCGGCGCTTGGTATCAAAAGCTGGGTCGCGGGCAATCTGGCATCGATGATGACCGGGGCCATGATCGGGCTGGTGACGGGGGTTTGATCTTTTTAAACCAATAAGAAATTCCGTTCGCCCTGAGTAGTGTTGAAGCCGGATGGCTGAAGCGCGTATCGAAGGGGCCTAATGCTTCGATACGGCACTTCACCTGCGGCTCAGCACCTACTCAGCAC
Organism: Sphingorhabdus sp.; assembly: GCA_051657985.1. GTDB lineage: Bacteria > Pseudomonadota > Alphaproteobacteria > Sphingomonadales > Sphingomonadaceae > Sphingorhabdus_B. The sequence continues at coordinate 15,077 of JBOFLS010000149.1, forward strand.
GAACGGAATTTGTTGAAAAAAACTCAATCCTCCGGCGCGATCGTTACCGTCAATCCCTCAAGCGCATCGCTAACCGGGATCTGGCATGACAGGCGCGATTGTTCGTTGCGGCTATCGGTCGAATCGAGCAGGTCGTTCTCATCCTCACCCATTGCGGGCACTTTGTCCGCGAAGCCGGCATCCACATAAACATGGCAGGTCGCGCACGAACAGCACCCGCCGCATAGCGCCAGCAATTCGTCGAAACCATTGTCGCGGATGACTTCCATCAGCGACAGACCGTTTTCCGCTTGAACATCGCGGGCTTCGCCATTGCGGGCGATCACGGTAATATTGGGCATGCTGCACTCCCTGCTTCGATTACGATTTGGGAGCCTGATATAAGCGGCTCGCGCGCAAGGGAAGTGGCTTTTTGCCCGTATCAGTTGTGGATAGCTTGGGCGCAAGGCTTGGCCAAAGCGTTCAGGCTCCCTATGTGGCTTCCCCTATCATTGGGGAATCATAAAAAATGTCCGCAGATCGTCACGCCAAGGTCATCATTATCGGCTCCGGCCCGGCAGGCTATACCGCAGCCGTCTATGCCGCACGCGCGAACCTGAAACCGATGATCATCACCGGGGTTGAGGTCGGCGGGCAGCTGATGACCACGACCGAAGTCGACAACTGGATCGGCGACGATGCGGGCGTTATGGGGCCCGAACTGATGGAGCGGATGAAACGCCACGCCGAACGCTTCGGTACGCAGATGGTCAGCGACTATATCGAAAAGGTCGACTTTTCAAAACGTCCCTTCACGCTTACCGGCGGGGCTGGCGACTATACCGCCGATGCGGTGATCATCGCGACGGGGGCAAGCGCGCAATATCTAGGGCTGCCGTCGGAGCAGGCCTTCATGGGTAAAGGCGTGTCGGCCTGTGCCACCTGCGACGGTTTTTTCTACCGCAATAAGCCCGTTGCCGTGATCGGCGGCGGCAATACCGCGGTTGAGGAAGCGCTCTACCTTGCCAATATCGCCAGTCATGTGACGCTGGTGCACCGCCGCGACAAGCTGAAAGCCGAAAAGATCTTGCAGGATCGCCTGTTCGCTCGCGAAGCCGAGGGCAAGGTGACGATCAAGTGGAACCACATACTTGACGAAGTGCTGGGCGATGCGATGGGCGTCACCGGAATGCGGATCAAATCGACCCAGGATGGCGCGACCGAGGATATCGATCTGCACGGTGTCTTCATTGCTATCGGGCACAAGCCCAATACCGATATTTTCGAGGGGCATCTGAAAATGGACGGCGGCTACATCAAGGTGCGTGGCGGATCGGACCATCAGGCCACCGAAACCAGCGTGCCCGGTGTCTTTGCCTGCGGCGATGTGATGGATCACGTCTACCGTCAGGCGGTGACGAGCGCGGGCACAGGCTGCATGGCGGCGCTCGATGCCGAGCGATTTATCGATTCGATCGGGCAGCCTTTCTGATCGCTTGACTCATGCCACCAAACTGTATTGTATGGACAATACAGTTTGGTGGAGGGGCAAATGGCATTCAACCCGGCAGCGGAAACCGCACGCTATATAAACAGTCTGGGGCCAGAAGCTCTGCAGAAGGCGGCGGATTATACCGTCGCAACGCATTGGATGCTGCTTTGGGGCTTGTTGGTTTCGGCGCTGATTACATGGATCATTATCAGGCTGGGCATTGTTGAAAAAGTTTCCGCAAAGCTCGAAAAGCGGGGTTGGGCGCTGCGCACCTGGCTGATCGGCGTTACCTATTTCCTCATCTCGGCAATCATCGGTTTGCCTTGGGGCATTTACGAAGAATGGGGTTTCGAAAAATCCTATGGCCGGACCAACCAGCCGTTATCGGACTTCCTGATGCAGGATGCGATCGGGATTGCAATCTCCAGCCTGTTCGGCGCGCTTTTTTTCCTCGGTATCTATGCGTTGATCCGAAAAGTAGGCAAAAGCTGGTGGATTTGGTCCGGGGGACTGGCGGCCTTTGCAATTTCCTCGATCCTATTGCTGTCACCGATCGCTATCGAACCGCTTTTCAACGACTATAAACCGGTACCCGCAGGGCCGGTGCGCGATGCGCTTCTCAAAATGGCGGACGAAGCCGATATTCCGCACGACCGGCTGCTGATGTATGATGGCTCGCGTCAGTCGAACAATTTCACCGCCAATGTTTCGGGCGTCTTCGGTTCGGCGCGGATCGCGATTTCGGATGTCGCGCTAAAAGAAGCGTCGCTTGACGAGGTAAAGGCCGTGACCGGCCATGAAGTCGGTCATTATATGCTCGGCCATGTCTGGCGTGCGGTTGGCGTACTTTCGATTCTTGCGATCATCGGCTTTTTCCTGGCTGACCGGTTGTTCCCGCTATTCGCGCGCGCATTCGGCAGCAAGGCGAGCATCGGCGATCCGATCGGACTGCCTGTATTGCTGTTCATTGTTGGGCTTTTCAGCTTGTTTGCGCAGCCTGTCATCAATGCCGTGACTCGCGCTGGAGAACGCGAAGCGGACAATTATTCGCTGCGCACCACCAACCTGCCCGACGCGCTGGCGGGGGCGTTGGTCAAGACTGCCGAATATCGCTATCCGCGACCAAACGCTTTGCAAGAGGTTCTGTTCTACACCCACCCCAGCGTCGAATGGCGGGTACGCAACGCTATGGAGTGGAAGGCGAAGTGGATGGTGAAGGGTGCGGGGACGAAGAATTAAATGTCAGTTCCTCCACCGGACTTGTCACCCCCGACTTGATCGGGGGTCCATGGCTAGACCCTTATTCGATCACATTTGCACGGCACGATTGCATCAGGAAGGCCCTCGACAAGGAGCGTTGCGCAGGCCGGGCTGGTTGCCCGGACAAGCGGCGCGACGCAGTTCGAGGGCCTT
>JBOFLS010000150.1:0-4175 GCA_051657985.1 Sphingorhabdus sp.
GCCGCGCACCCCGAATGCCCGCCGCATATCATCGACCATGCCGATTATGTCGGCAGTACCAGCGGCATCCTGAAATATGCAAAGGAAGCCCCCGGCGACACCGTGATCATCGCAACCGAACCGCATATCATTCACCAGATGCAAAAGGCACTGCCCGAGAAGAATTTCATCGGTGCCCCCGGTGCCGACGGCAACTGCGCGTGCAACATCTGCCCCTATATGGCGCTCAATACGATGGAGAAGCTTTACCTCGCTCTGCGCGATCTGCAGCCCCGGATCGAACTGGATGAAGGCGTGCGGCTGGCGGCTAAAAAAAGCCTCGACCGGATGCTGGAGATGGCATCGAAAACTGTTGGTCAGGGCGATTTGGGAAGGCGGGATCTGGCGCATCCGAGCAATTAGGAAAGACAATGCTTTCCTCTTTTCGCTTTCCTACAGGGGTCGTTTCGGATTAGCTGGCGGCATGATTATCATGCCTTGCTCCATTCTACTCAAATTGTTGCAATTCACTGTAAACTTGCTTGGTTTTCCGGGGGTTTTCGCGTGAGCTTCGACCTGTCGCAATTTTATCTAGACGCCTTCGTTCAGGCAACCTTAGCCGAAGATCTAGGTTCGCTTGGCCGCGATGTTACCTCTGAAAGCGTTATCCCCGCCGATGCTCGCTTTGCCGGTGTAATGGATAGCCGCGACGCAATTGTCGTAGCAGGCCTGCCAATCGCCTCCGCTTTTTTCCGGCATCTCGACCCCGAGATCGAAATCGACCTGCTGGCATTGGAAGGGCAGTCGGTCGTTGCAGGATCCGATCTGATGCGCATTCGGGGCAGGGCACGGGCGATGCTGACCGCGGAACGCTCGGCGCTGAATACCGTGCAGCATCTATCCGGTATCGCGACGATGACCCGGGCCTATGTCGATGCGATCGCAGGCACCGGCTGCATATTGCTCGATACCCGCAAGACGATACCCGGCCTGCGTGTGCTTGAAAAATATGCGACGCGGATGGGTGGGGCAACCAATCACCGCATGGGCCTGTGGGACGCGGCAATGATCAAGGACAATCATGTCGCGGTCGCAGGCGGCGTCGCCGAGGCGGTGCGCCGGGCGAAGGCGGCGGGGGTTGAGCGGATCATCCTGGAGGTCGACCGTATCGGACAGATCAAACCTGGATTGGATGCGGGTGCGACCCATCTGCTGCTCGACAATATGGATGTGGCGGAACTGACCGAGGCGGTGGCGCTGGTTGCAGGCCGCGTGCCGACCGAGGCTTCGGGCGGCGTAACGCTGGAGACGATCCGCGCCAAGGCCGAAACAGGGGTGACCTATATCTCGGTCGGTCGCCTGACGCAGAGCGCGCCTGCGGTCGATATCGGGCTCGATTTCGATGTGGTTTGAACGTCATATTCCCGTTTCATTCCTGTTCGCAGCATTTCTAGCCACGCCTTCCGCCCATGCCCCGGCACTTGCTCAAGCGTGGCAATGCCGTCCGCCTGCCAGCCTGCCCCGCCCAGTCCCGGAATATCCCAAACCAGCCGAGGTGCGTCGTACCCCTATTGATGGCTATATCCTTGCACTGAGCTGGAGCCGCGAACATTGCCGCGGACGGGAAAACAGCGCGAAAGATGCACTGCAATGCGGCAAGACGATGGGCGAATTCGGTTTCATCCTCCATGGCCTATGGCCCGAAGCCAAGGGGCCGAACTACCCGCAATGGTGCCGCAAAGCCGCACTATTACCGCCAAAGGTCATCGCGCAGAATATCTGCATGACGCCCTCGGTACAGCTTTTGCAGCATGAATGGGCCAAGCATGGCACCTGCATGACACGAAAGCCCAAAACCTATTTCGGAGCGGCAAGGCTTCTATTCGACGCGTTGGAGTTTCCTGATATGGATCGGCTCTCGCGCGATGGGGAGAAGAACGGCACGCTGACCGTAGCCAGACTGGCGGAGGAATTTGCACTTGCCAATGAAGGCCTTGGCGAGTCAGCGATCAAGGTGAAGACCAACCGGCGTGGCTGGCTTGACGAGGTGCATATCTGTCTCGACAAGAAGTTCAAACCGCGCACCTGCCCTGCCTTTGTCCGCGGCGCGGCGAATACGGCAGAGGTAAAGATTTGGCGGGGACGGTGATCAACAGCCATCGCCCCAATAAAGCAATTTTCGTCCTATCCCTCGATTACCCGAGTTCCCGGATGATGCTTATCCAAATGCTTTTTGATGATCCGCAGATTCTTGCTGTTGGATTTCCAGACAAAGTCGAACGCATCGCCAACCAGCGGAATAGCGCCCAAGGCCGTATCGACGCCAACATTGGCCGCCATGCGCATCAGCTGAAACTTGCTCATTCCCAGATTGCGCGCTTCCCAGACCATATAAGCCCCCATAGCGGCCGTGACCACGTCGCCAACGACCGGGATCAAACCGACGATCGAATCCAGCCCTACCGGTATGCGGGTCCCCGGCAAATGAAAACTGCGTTCCAGCAGAACTTCCAGCGTCTCTACCCGCTTGCGCACAGCCTGCGGGTCACGGCTCATTGCGGGCATCGACCGAGCAAGCTGATCCAGTTGTTCCTGCGAAATCGGCATATTCGACCTCCTTGTCGCATTCTATGTCGGCTCACGCCCCAAATATTGCAAGGGATGCCAACCACGCGGATTCTGAGCAAAGCCAAGCAGGCCGTTTCGTACCAAGGACCAGCGTAAGGGATTGGCGATGGGGATAAAATTGCGCGTCCGCATCAATTCCATCTCCGCCTCGCCCCACAAACGAATCCTTTCATCGCGCAAAACGGCCTTGCGCGCTTGATCCATCAATTCATCGGCCGTTTCGCTGCAAATATGCGTCGCGCGGCAGGAAAGCTGATCGAGATACCAACCCGGCGTCGAGATATCGGCGACACGATCAACCAGCACAACATCCGCTGGCTGCCCGTAAACCACCCGTTCGGCATTCAAACCGATGCTTGCAAGATCGGTGCGCAGCCGTGCGAACAATATGCGGCTGCCGGTGCCGCGCGGCATTGCGATGCGCAAGGGCCGGACATTGCCGTTCGTCCTTTTCCATTCCGCGATCGTTGCACTGGCTTCGGCCTTCCGGTCGCCGACATTTTGCAAGGCCCAATCCGGCCGGGGGAGAGGAGCCCGGTTGGTAAGGGTTTCAGGAGACAGCGTCACGGCTTCGCGCCAATCGGTAATTCCGAACGAGGTCAGCGCACGCGGGCGGTCGATCGCCTTGGTTATCGCTTCGCGGTTTGCAGCGCTCGATAGGAACGGGCCCTCGCCAACCACCAGCAAGCCAAACAGGCCGGGAACAGGATCGAAGCGCGTGCTCGATTGGTTGCCATCCGTCGCGGTAAGCAATGGCAGATGTTCAAACCTACCGCCTAGCACGAGATCGGTTTGTTGAAGCTGAAACCGGGCCAATGCCCGTGCGGGGCTGTGTGCGGCCAACATCATTCGAGCACTATCAAGAACGAGTTTGCCATCGGCCTGTTCGATGCGAAGACGCAAGTGCAAATTGCCGTTCAGTCGCTCGGCGATCATCGGCCCCGTGCCGTTATTTTTGCTTATCAGCCCGAATTCAGGCTGGGCAAGCAATTCAAGCAGATTTGGGAAAGGCGCGTTCAAGCGGATCTCGACGACCTTGCCAGTCATCGGTAACACACGATCTATCTTCGAAAGGTCGCCGGAAAAGCGGCTGTTTCTTAATTCCGCCAAGCGCTTGCGCAATGTCGCAGCAATTTCATCCGATCCGACTTCGCGCCCATTGTTCCAAACCGTTTTCTGCAAACGGAAAATATAGCCCAGATCGTCGTCGGTAACGATCCAGCGTGCCGCAAGCGCAGGAACGATACGACCTTGCGCATCGAACGCCACCAAGCCTTGTGCAGTCGCGCCCCGCACATAGATGGAAGTGGGCGACAAAGGTATACGGGTAACGCTGATCTCACGGGGAACGTCCTCGATCACATCGACACGCAACCGGCTATTGTCTATGCCTTGCAAACAGCCTCCAAATGTAAGGATTAAAATAAGGATCGGTAAAAGCCGGCGCATTGCAACTGCCTAAGCTTGCTCTAACGGCAGGGCAACCGTCGATTCGCGATATCAGTATATACTATGGTGCGGACGGCGGGACTTGAACCCGCATGCCCAAAGGGCGACAGATTTTAAGT
>JBOFLS010000151.1:0-2511 GCA_051657985.1 Sphingorhabdus sp.
CTTGTCGGTCTGTATTCATTCGACCATGGGAAGCTCATAGCTTTCTAGCTCCTCAACCAATTTTCACGACAGTGTCGGAAATAAATTCAAATTCGGGAACAACCAGATTGGTCGGCGCAGGGCCTTTGCGGATACGGGCTGCGGTATCATAGTGCGAACCGTGGCACGGGCAGAAATAGCCGCCAAATTCGCCCTTTACCTCGCCTGCAGCCGCACCAAGCGGTACGCAACCCAAATGGGTGCAAACCCCCAATGTTACAAGCCAGTTTTCCTTGCCCGGCTTGGTCCGTTCGGCAAGTGTCTGCGGATCGCGCAGGCTGCTTACAGGTACCTTGTTCGCCGCGGCGATCTCAGCGGGCGTAAGATTGCGGATAAACACCGGCTGCTTGCGCCAGCTGGTTTTGATAGCCTGCCCCGGCTCAATTGCCGACACATCGACTTCCGCCGACGCCATAGCACGCACATCGGCGCTGGGGCTCATCTGATTAAGCAGCGGCAAGACGACCGCGCCTGCACCGACGCCCGCGAAACTGACCGCAGCGATATGAATGAAATCGCGGCGGCGTTCGCCGTCCTTGCCTAATGTTTCTTCCATGCTTTCCGCCTGCTCGACCGTCGCCATGTTCTGCCCTTATTATCCGCATTCCCGCCTGTCCAGCGGTGCGGTGAAAAACCCCGTTAAATATGGTATCTACCGACAAACAAAGGCCGTCCGTCGTGATTCCGGGGTCTGATAGACGCACAGTGCCCTGTTTGCCAACAAGGAAATTGGCCGATATGTGACAATCGCTTGTGCATAAGTTGCAAAAAACGGAAGCGTCTATGAAAATAGCTCTCTATCAACCGGACATTGCCGGAAATGTTGGCACGATCCTGCGTCTTGCCGCCTGCATGGGGGTGCCTTGTGCAATCATCGAGCCCTGTGGCTTTCCTTTTTCGGACAAGGCATTGCGCCGCGCAGGGATGGATTATGCCATTGCTGCAAATGTCGAGCGTATTCCAGACTGGAATGCGTTTGCCGAGAGCGCTGCACAGGAAGGCCGTCGTATTACGCTGCTCACCAACAAGGGTGCCTCGTCGCTTTATGAAAGCCGCTTTGAGAAAGGCGACATCCTATTGATGGGGTCCGAAGGTAGAGGCGTGCCCGATGATGTGCATGCCGCCGCCGATCTGCGCATCCGGATTCCGATGGCACCGCAATTTCGGTCCTTGAATGTTGCCGTTGCCGCTGGCATCGCTTTGTCCGAGGCCCTGCGGCAGACGGGGCAGCTACCCGTGGAGTAAAGAGCGTGACCCTTTCCCTAGATAGCCAGCAGCAACAGGCGCGCGACTGGTTCGAAGATTTGCGCAACCGCATTTGCGCTGCATTCGAGGCGATCGAGCGTGAAGCCGAATCGGATGCGAGCTTCGACTATATCGCCTGGGACCGGATCGATCATGACGGCTCCCCCGGTGGCGGCGGGGTGCGCGGGGTGATGAAAGGCAGGATATTCGAAAAGGTTGGCGTTAATGTCTCCACTGTCGGCGGCGCTTTCAATCCGGATTTCGCACAGAATATTCACGGTGCGGCCGAAGACCCCAGCTTTTTTGCAACGGGTATCAGCTTGGTTGCGCATATGGCCAATCCGCATGTGCCGGCCGTGCACATGAACACCCGCTTCCTTACGACTACGAAGCGCTGGTTCGGCGGCGGGGCAGACCTCAATCCGCCTATGCCCTATCCGGAAGATACCGAAGCCTTTCATGCAAGGTTGCGCGCCGCCTGTGCGCCTTATGGGCCCGATGTCTATGAACGTTACAGAAAATGGGCCGAGGACTATTTCTGGATCCCGCACCGTCAAGTGCATCGCGGCGTCGGCGGCATCTTCTACGATCATCTCGAATGCGACAGCGATACGCTGTTCGACCGCAATTTCGCCTTCACCCGCGATGTAGGCCAGGCCTTTCTCGACATTTTCCCGCAAATCGTGCGGAAGCGGATGGGGCAGGAATTCACCGAAGAAGAGAAACAGGCGCAACGCAAATGGCGCGGGCTCTATGCCGAGTTCAACCTGGTTTACGATCGCGGCACCACCTTTGGCCTTAAAACCGGCGGCAATGTCGATGCGATATTGATGAGCTTGCCGCCCGAGGTAGTTTGGGAGTGACGACGTTTCTTTTATCACCGTTTCTCCTGAGTAGCTCTGAAGCCGAATGGCTGAAGAGTGTATCGAAGGATCAAAGCGCTTCGATACGGCACTTCGCCGTCGCTCAGTACCTACTCAGCACGAACGGAAAAGGGGATTGACCTACTCTCCCATTCCCAACGGCCAAGTCGCCACCATCGTCACCTCTCTGGAAATGACCAAGCGCCCCACCCTGCGCCCAATGCCGCCATCGGATCTGCGGCTCGAACGATGGGAAGCCCCTGCCCTTGAAAAATACCGCCTGCTTTACCGCCGCGTGGGCGAACCCTGGTTATGGTTTTCCCGCCTGGTAATGAAGGATGAGGAACTGGCCGCAATCATCCAT
>JBOFLS010000152.1:0-6329 GCA_051657985.1 Sphingorhabdus sp.
CTGCGTGCCAATGATGTGATGTATTATGCGCTAATGAACCATGCCCGCGCGCGCGGTTGCACAAGGTTCGATTTCGGTCGATCGAAGGTTGAGTCAGGCGCCTATTTCTTCAAGAAAAACTGGGGGTTCGAGCCCGAACCTCTGTCTTATGCTACGCGGGCGGCCGATGGCTCAAATCTGCGGGATGTCGATCCGAACAGCCCGAAATATAAGAGCAAGATTGCGTTATGGCAGAAATTGCCGCTGCCCGTTGCGAACCTGATCGGGCCCTGGATCGCCAGGGGTTTGGGCTGATGTTTGCAGTGACAGCATGCCAAAAGCCGTTCGCCCAGAGTAGGTGCCGAGCCCTTGGGCAAGGTGCCGTATCGAAGGGTCTTGGTCCTTCGATACACGCTTCAGCCTGCGGCTTCAGCGCACTCAGGACGAACGGAGATTTAAGGCAGTGCGGCGATCATGCCTGAAATCCTGTTCCTTGCCCACCGCGCTCCCTGGCCCCCGGATCGCGGGGACAAGATCCGTTCGTTCCACCTGCTGCAAAAGCTGAAAACGCTCGCCCCCGTCCACGTCGGTGCTTTTGCCGACGATGCGCGCGATATCGAATGCGCAGAGGCCGAGCGGGCAGGCCTTGCGTCCTTGCATGTCGAGCTGCGCGACAAGCCTGTATGGTTTTCCGGGATTGAGGCGTTGGCGAGCGGCAAGCCGGTTTCGCTGACATCCTTTGGATCCAGATCGATGCGGGATTGGGTCGACGAACGCCTGGCAAGCGGCACGATCAGCCATGTCTTCGTCTTTTCGGGGCAAATGGCGCAATATGTGCCCGCCGATTTCGATGGCCGCTTCGTGATGGATTTCGTCGACGTCGATAGCGCCAAATTCGATAGCTATGCTGAAGAGGGCAATAGCCTGATGCGCTGGGTCTATGCGCGCGAGGGCAAGAAGATGGCCGCTTATGAGGCCGAAATTGCCAAGCGCGCCGATGCCAGCCTGTTTGTCAGCGAGGCTGAGGCCGAACTGTTTCGCCAGCGCAGCGGTGCGACGAATGTTCACATAGTTGGCAATGGTATAGACACAGGCTCTTACGATCCGGCGGCCAAGATCAAGAAATTGCACCCTGTCTTTCCCGATCCGTTGGTCGTCTTCACCGGCCAGATGGATTACCGCCCCAATATCGAGGCGGTCGCCGATTTCGCGCACAACGCTTTCCCGGCGATCCGGGCGGCGCATCCCGAAACCAGTTTTGCAATTGTCGGCCGCAACCCGACGCAGGCGGTGGTCGATCTCTCCGCATTACCCGGCGTAATGGTAACCGGTGAAGTGCCTGATGTTCGGACTTGGCTGGCGGGTGCCGATGTGGTGGTTGCGCCTTTACGCATGGCACGCGGTATTCAGAACAAGGTGCTGGAGGCGATGGCGATGGCAAAGCCTGTGGTCGCGTCAAGGGCTGCGGCCGAGGGGATCGATGCGCAAGATGGCGCGCATTTCCGGGTTGCTGCTTCAGTTGAGGACGAGGCGCGGATCGTTTCCGAATTGCTCACCGATAATGAGGAGCGGCGGCGGCTGGGCCAGGCGGCGCGCGCGCATGTGATGGCGCATTATGGCTGGGATGCGCAATTGGCGGGGTTGGATGATATATTCCGATCTCAATCCAAAGCTCGTCACCCCCGCGGAGGCGGGGGTCCATCACCTGAGCTGGTGGTTTCAAAAGAGGGTGCTTCGTGACGGACGCTCAGGTGATGGATTCCCGCTTGCGCGGGAATGACGAAGGAAAGGTGGGGGAGGGGCTTAGTTGGCGCACCTCAATCACCAAACTCACCGTCATCTGGCTCGCAATCCTCGCGCTGTTCTGGCGCGATGCCGCCGACATGACGCAAATCTGGTGGAACAGTTCGACCTTCAACCATTGCCTGCTGATCATCCCTATAATCTGGTGGCTGGTCGATCAGCGCAAGGCGGAACTGGCTAAGCTGAACCCACAGATTTGGGCGCTGCCACTGCTCTGGATTGCCGCCGGCTCGCTCGGCTGGTTGCTGGGCGATGCCGGGGGGGTGGCGCTGGCACGCCATGCCGGGCTGGTGATGCTATTGCAGGGAAGTAGCGCCTTGATGCTCGGCCCGGCGGTAACGCGCGGGCTATTGTTTCCGCTCTTCTACCTATTCTTCCTCGTCCCCTTCGGCGAGGAGTTCGTGCCCGCACTGCAGACCATCACCGCCAAAATGTGCATGGGGCTGCTTGGCCTTTCGGGCATTCCGGCGCATATTGACGGCATCTATATCGCCACCCCAACCGCCTTGTTCCGCGTGGCGGAGGCGTGTTCGGGGGTCAAATTCCTGGTGGCAATGGTGGCGCTCGGCGCGCTGATCGCCAATGTCTGTTTCAAAAGCTGGGCGCGGCGGATCGCCTTCATGGCGGCATGCGTGATCATTCCGATCATCGCCAACGGGCTTCGTGCATTTGCAACGATCTATATCGCGCATCACGGCAATCTCGAATTTGCCGCCAGTTTTGATCATGTGGTTTATGGCTGGGTGTTTTTCGGGATCGTGATCGCGCTGGTGATGGTGGCGGGCTGGCCCTTTTTCGATCGGGCGGCGGATGAGCCGGTAATCAGTGCGGATAAGCTTCGGCGTGCTTCCGGTCGCCCATTTGGGCAAGTTCCGGCACTAGCCGTACTGGCCGCCATCATCATCCTGCCTTTCGGCTGGAGCGCCTATATCGCCAACCGCGCCTCGCCGGTTCCGGCGCAGATTGCCTTGCCGGAGGTCGTCGGCTGGGCTCGCGCCGATTATCGCCCGTCTTATCCATGGAAACCGCAATTCGCAAAGCCCAATCACACGCTGTTCGGTCGCTATCGCAATGCGGGGGGGCAGATGGTTGACCTTTATATCGCCGTTTACGACCGTCAGTCCGAAGGCCGCGAGCTGGTCGGTTTCGGGCAAGGCGCTGCCGGTCGTGAGACTAACTGGTCATGGATTGCAGGGTGCGATGCGCCAGCCAATGCCCGCTGCGAACGGATCAGCGCCAAGGGGCAGGTTCAGCGCGATGTGATCAGTTTTTACCGGGTGGGCGGTATAACCAGTGGATCGAGCGCGGCGATCAAGCTGGCGACGCTGAAGGCGCGACTGCTCGGCGGCCATCAGCAGGCAGTGGCGATATTGGTATCGGCAGAACAGCAGGGCAGGGAAAGCCCGCGCCCTGTGATTGATAATTTTATCAAATCCTTGGGGGACATTGATAAATTGGCTGACCAGATGGCGGGTATAAGCTAGACCGTATGCATAACAACCCGTTCGTCCTGAGTAGCGACCGAAGCCGAACGGCTGAGGGCGTGTATCGAAGGACCCTTCGATACGGCACCTCGCTTCGCTCGGTACCTACTCAGGGCGAACGGAGTATGGGAGCGTTGTATCACGCGAAGATTGGAAATTAACTAGCATGTGCGGTATCGCGGGTATCTTCCATGTCGAAAGCTCCAAGCCGGTCGACCCTGAACGCGTCCGGCGGATGACCGATGTGCTGGCGCATCGCGGGCCCGATGGCTCAGGCGTTTGGACGGCTCCCGGAATTGGTTTGGGCCACAGGCGGCTGTCGATCATCGACCTGGGCGGCGGCGCGCAGCCTATGCTGACCGAGGATGAACGCTTCGCGCTCTCCTTCAACGGTGAAATCTACAATTTCCAGGAATTGCGCAAGGAGCTGGAAGGCTTAGGACACCAATTCCGCACCCACAGCGACAGCGAAGTGATTTTGGAGGCCTATCGCGCCTGGGGCCCGGCGAGTGTCGAGCGGCTGCACGGCATGTTCGTCTTCGCGCTCTACGATGCGGCCAACCGAACGCTGCTGTTGGCGCGCGACCGGTTGGGGGTCAAGCCGCTCTATCATGCACGGCTGGCGGACGGTAGCGTGATCTTCGGTTCCGAATTGAAGGCGCTGCTGGAACATCCGGCACTGCGGCGCGAGCCCGATCTGGCGATGGTTGATGACTATCTCGCGTTCGGTTACGTACCCGATCATGGCTGCATCGTCTCTGGCATACAGAAACTGGCGGCGGGGCATTACTGGCTTCTGACGCAAGGGAAGCCCGAACCCGCCCCGACCCGATATTGGGATCTGGATTTTTCAAACCGGGTAAAGGGCAGCGAGGCTGAACTGCAGGAGGAACTGCTCCGCCTGATGCGACAGGCGGTATTGAGCCGCATGGTTGCCGATGTACCCTTAGGCGCATTCCTCTCGGGCGGGGTGGATAGCAGCAGCGTCGTCGCGCTGATGGCGGAGGCTTCACGGCTGCCCGTGAAGACCTGCTCAATCGGCTTCGATGTCGATGCGGTCGACGAAAGCGAATATGCGGAAAGGATCGCCAAGCGCTTCCTGACCGAACATTACAGCAGAACCGTAGCGGCGGACGATTATGCGCTGATCGACAAGCTTGCCTGGCATTTCGACGAACCTTTCGCCGATGCTTCGGCACTGCCGACCTACAGAGTCAGCGAAATGGCCCGCGAGCATGTGACCGTGGCGTTATCGGGCGACGGGGCAGACGAGGCGCTGGCTGGCTATCGTCGCCATGTCTTTCATCATGGCGAGGAGAGGCTGCGTGGGTTTTTGCCGCACGGCATCCGCGCACCGCTATTCGGAACGCTTGGGCGGCTTTATCCCAAAGCCTACTGGGCACCGCGTCCGTTGCGCGCCAAAACCACGCTCCTGTCCCTTGCACGGACAGGGGCGGAGGGTTATGCCGAAGCGGTAGGCGTGACACCGCCTGCTATTCGCGACCGCCTCTATGGGCGGCGGATCCAGCAGGCGCTGGGCGGTTATCGCGCCGAAAGCCATATGCATCGCCTTATGGAAAACGCCCCCGGGCGCAGCGGGCTCGACCGCGCGCAATATGCCGATATGAAATTGTGGCTGCCGGGCGATATCCTGACCAAGGTCGATCGCACCAGCATGGCGGTGGGGCTGGAGGCGCGCGAGCCGTTGCTCGACCACCGGCTGCTCGAGTTTGCCGCATCCTTGCCTGAAAACATGCGCGTGCGGGGCGGGCAGGGCAAATGGCTGATGAAACGCACGATGGAGCGTTATCTGCCCGAAGACATCCTCTACCGCCCGAAAATGGGCTTTGTGACGCCGATTGCACAGTGGTTTCGCGGGCCGCTGGCCGGGGTGGCGCGTGGGATTGCTTCGAATACGACGCTCGCGCGTACGGGCTGGTTCGATAGTGCGGAGCTTGCCAAGATCGCCGATGCGCATATCTCCGGCCGTTCGGATCATGGCCGGTTGCTATGGCAGTTGCTGATGCTCGAGAAATCGGTGAGCCGGATTTTTGGGTAATAGGTCGTCGCGAAGCGCAATAATTTTGTAAAAGATGCAAGAGGGAAAGAGGGCGCGCAATAAACCGCTAACCCCTCTTTCCGTCTTGCCTCTTTTACATAAAAATCAATCTCAGCTTTTGGGATACAGAGCCCGCACGAAATACAGCCCCTCGGGCGGGGCATTGAGCGCCAGTGCGGCGCGATCCTTTGCCTCCAGCGCATTGCGCAAATCATCCGCAGTCCACCGTCCCATGCCGACAAAGGCCAGGCATCCCACCATCGAGCGCACCTGATGATGCAGGAAGGACCGTGCGGCTGCCTCGATTAGCACATGCTCCCCCTCGCGTCGCACATCGAGCCGGTCGAGCGTCTTGATCGGGCTGTCCGATTGGCAATGCGCCGAGCGGAAGGTGGTGAAATCATGCAAGCCCACCAATATCTGCGCCGCTTCATGCATTGCTTCGGCATCGAGCGGCTGGGGCACGCGCCAGACCCGGTTCGCCTCCAGCGCCAAGGGCGCGCGGCGGTTGGCGATGCGGTAGAGATATTCGCGGCCCAGGCAGGAAAAGCGGGCGTGCCAATCGTCCGCCACTATTTCGCAGGCGAGGATAGCGATAGGTTCTGGCCGCAATTGCGCGTTGATCGCTTCCATCAGCCGGAAGGGTTCGATCCTTTTTTCCAGATCGGCATGCGCGCGCATCGCCAGCCCATGCACCCCGGCATCGGTACGCCCCGCTGCGTGGAGCACCGCGGTCTCGCCGGTAACGCGCCCGATCGCTTCCTCGATCGCCTGCTGTACGGTTGCCCCATGCCCCTGTCGCTGCCAGCCCATATAGGGCGTGCCATCAAATTCGACGGTGAAGGCAAAGCGGGTCATGCGAGGCGGGTGCCGGCGGGAATCTGGTTGCCACGCAGGAAATCGGAGAGCGGCATGGCAGGCTTGCCTGCGCGCTGGATGATGGTCGGGCGGATTGCGCCGACCGCGCAGGCGATGGTGAGATTGTCGTCGAGCACTAGCCCCTC
>JBOFLS010000153.1:0-9170 GCA_051657985.1 Sphingorhabdus sp.
GATATCCCCTGATCTTACGCCCCACCCCGCTCAAGATCGCAACCGCCTGCCAGTCGGCGGCATCGACCAGAAAATGGCATCGTTCGGCGGGCAATGCGGCATAAGCCGCGTCGATCGCGTCAAGACCGGACCATATAACTGCTTCGCTGTCATGACTTTCCAGATAGTCTGCGATTTCGGACCAATCTTGTCCGTTCGACTCCGAAACGGAGTTACGCGATATAAGAAGAAAATCGCAATCCTCCCCATATTTTCGCAGAAAACAGCCGCATTCGGCGGCAAGCCGTTCGAGTTCTTGCAGACGCGGTGCGGATGAAGCGATGATAGCCGCAGAAGCATGCGGTCGATTGGTAAAATGATCGGACATATGATGGCGTTCCCGGTTTCCGGCCCGGTTCGACGTTTTGCGCCGACCAGGCTCTTGCGAACCACCACCCAAATTCGCATCTCTCCATTTCGGAGGCGATTGTCCAGCACAATTGCAGCTTGCGACCGGGACTATAGCCGTTAAGCAAAGCAGATGATGGCATGAAGATCGAACTTCATACAAAACTATTCGGAGATGCCTGTGATAAAGGAATTAGGAAAATGGTCGGTAACGGCACTTTTACTGGCGGGGGTGGCAATGCCTGTCATCGCTGAAGCGCGAACCGCGATAAAGCAAGGGGCCCCGGCAACCGCTGCATCGCCGATCCTCGATCCCTGGACCGGACCTTATGACGGAGTACCGCCATGGGACAAGGTGAAGCCGGCCGATTTTCCTGCTGCTTTCGATGCCGCGATGAAGAAGTCGAAGGCTGAGTTCGAAGCGATCTTAACCAATCCGGCGCCGATAACTTTCGATAATACTATCAAAGCAAACGAGCTGGCAGGCGCGCATATGGGGCGATTGTTCGCACTATGGGGCGTGCATAGCTCCAACCTGTCCAGCCCTGAAATTCGCAAGATCCAAGGCGAATGGGAACCGAAGATCAGCGCTTTTTTCAATGAACTGACGCTTGACGCACGCTGGTTTCAGCGGGTGCAATATCTTTACAATCAGCGCGACAGTCTGGGGCTCGATGCAGCGCAGATGCGTTTGCTGACGCGAACTTATGACGGGCTGGTGCGTAATGGCGCCTTGTTGAAGGCGGATCAAAAGGCCGAAATAATCCGGATCGAGACCGAACTTTCTAAAAAATTCTCTGAATTCCAGGGCAAGGTGCTGGCCGATGAGGAAACCCATACCCTGTTAACCGATCCTGCCGATGTCGCTGGGCTACCCGACAGCTTCGTCGCTTCCCTGAAGGCCGCGGCGGAAGCCAAAGGCAAGCAAGGCTGGGCGGTTGCCAATACGCGTTCGGCAATCCAGCCTTTCCTCGAAAATTCGCCGCGGCGCGATTTGCGCGAGAAGATCTGGCGCGCCTTCACGATGCGCGGTGACAATCAGAACGCCAACGATACCAATGCGACAATCGCCGAAATCCTTAAACTGCGCCAGCAGCGTGCCGCGCTGCTTGGGTTCAAGACCCACGCGCATTTCCGCATGGCCGATACGATGGCGAAAGAGCCTGAAAAGGCGATGGAGCTGATGATGCAGGTCTGGCCCGCAGCGGTTGCGCGCGTGAAAGAGGAAGTCGCGGACATGCAGGCGGTTGCAGACAAGGAAAAGGCTGGAATCAAGATCGAACCCTGGGACTATCGCTATTATGCCGAAAAGGTGAGGAAGGCGAAATACGATCTCGATCAGAACGAACTGAAACCCTATTTCCAGCTCGACAACATGGTTGCTGCAATGTTCGATGCGGCGGGCAAGCTCTACGGAATGAGCTTTACTGAAAATACAGGAACGGTACCCGTATTTGAACCAACGGTGCGTACCTTCGAGGTAAAACGCGATGGTAAGGTGATCGGTCTTTTCTACCTCGATAATTTCGCCCGCGAAGGGAAAAGATCGGGCGCATGGATGACAACCTATCGCGACCAGTTCAGACTTTCGGGCAAGAACAACATCACGCTTGCCTCGAACAACAACAACTTCGTGAAGGGGGCGGACGGTAAGCCAACCCTGATCAGCATCGACGATGCGACGACGCTGTTTCACGAATTCGGCCACGCGATCCATTATCTGAATTATGATATAACCTGGCCCGGTCTTGGCAACACACCCCGCGATTTTGTGGAATATCCAAGCCAGGTGAACGAGAATTGGTTGCTCACGCCTTATATCCTCAACACCTATGCCAAGCATGCCGAAACAGGCGAGGCAATCCCACAGGGGCTGGTCGACAAGATCAAGGCAAGCGACACTTTCAACCAGGGCTTTGCTACGGTCGAATATCTGTCAAGCGCGATCCTTGACATGATGCTGCACAACCGCAGCGAACCCGTGACCGATCCGCGCGCTTTCGAAAAAGCAGCGCTCGCCGAAATCGGCATGCCCAAAGAAATGGTGATGCGCCACCGCCTGCCGCAGTTCAATCACCTGTTTGCCGACGATGGCTATTCGGCGGGCTATTACAGCTATCTCTGGTCTGAAACGATGGACGCCGACACCTGGGCGGCCTTTACCGAAAAGGGCGATGTCTGGGATAAGGAGACCGCCGAACGTTTTCGTTCGATGATGCTGGCAACGGGCAATGAAAGCGACCGCATAGAGGCGTATCGCGCCTTTCGCGGTCGCGATCCGGACGTCAAATATATTATGAAAAAGCGCGGCTTTCCGGTTCCGGGGGAAGAGCCCGAAATGGAAGAGGTCAAAGCAACCGTCGCCCCGGGAAAATGAAATGATCGAAGCGCTGCGGACTCCGGATGAATGCTTCGCCAACCTGCCCGATTTCGACTTCCCGGTCGATTATATCGACGATCTGCCGGGCTATGAAGGCTTGCGCATCGCGCGTGTCGATGCGGGGCCGAAAGATGCGGAGCGTACCTTCCTCTGCCTGCATGGCGAACCCAGCTGGTCGTTTCTCTATCGACGGATGATCCCCGTCTTCCTTGAAAGCGGCGCACGCGTGGTGGCACCCGACCTGCTCGGCTTCGGCCGATCGGACAAGCCGGTGAAGCAATCCGACTACAGCTTCAACTTCCATCGCAATTACCTGCTTGCCTTGGTCGAGCGGCTTGATTTGAAGAACATCACGCTGGTGGTGCAGGATTGGGGCGGGCTGCTGGGGTTGACCCTCCCTGTCGATTCCGGATTTCGCGCAAGGCTGGAACGGCTGATCGTGATGAACACCACTCTTGCGGTCGGCACCTCGCCGGGTAAGGGTTTTCAGGACTGGAAGAATTATGCGCTTTCTACCCCCGATCTCCCCATAGGAGCGCTGATCGCCCGCGGTACACCGCATCTGACCAAGGCCGAGATCGCCGCATATGATGCGCCCTATCCCGGTCCGGAATATAAAGCCGGGGCGCAGGTCTTTCCCGCACTGGTTCCGGTTTCGCCTGATATGGAGGGTGCGGACATCAGCCGCAAGGCCGCGGTTTTCTGGTCAACGGAATGGAGCGGCAGAAGTTTTATGGCGATCGGCATGGCCGATCCCGTCCTTGGCCCGCCTGCGATGATGGCCCTCAACAAAACCATCAAGGGGTGCCCACCGCCAATGGAAATCGAAGATGGCGGCCATTTCGTGCAGGAATGGGGCGAACCGATCGCGCGGGCTGCAGTCTCTATTTTTGAAAATTAAGCCACTTTAAGTTCAACGGCGAAACGCGGTTCCACCGAACGTGCGCTTACAGAAGCCAGCGGCAATGCGGTTGAACAAAATGCACATTCGGCTGTCGATCGACCGATAAGCCAATGTTTGCCGCCACAGGATGGACAATGATTGACCGTATCCTGATGGTAAAGCGGTACTATGCTGCGCCTAAGAAAATTGGAAAAAGGCCGATATTTTCTACTATCGTCTGCACGCATCAACATGATCGATACTCCCTGCTATATGACTACGGCGCGACCAAAGGTTCATATCTGTCGGCAAATCGATGGGAATAACGAGATAAACACACAGTTGTTCCGTGTTTGAATGTTTTCGATAGAATATCGCTCCTATCAGGGCGGTTATTGCGCGGTCCAACCGCCATCGACAAGCAGGCTGGTGCCCGTAACCATCCGGGCTGCGGGGGAGGCAAGATAAAGCACCGCCGCCGCTACATCTTCGGGTTGTCCAACTTGACCAAGCGGAATCATTCGGTCTACAAAGGCGCGAAATCGTGGATCGGCAAGCATCGGTCCCGTCATAGATGTTTCGATGAATGTAGGTGCTACCGAATTGACGCGGATATTATGCGGTGCCAGTTCGACCGCCATGGCTTTGGTAAGACCTTCAAGCGCGTGCTTGGTCATGCAATAGACCGTTCGCCGCGGCGAACCGACATGGCCCATCTGACTGGTAATGTTGATGATACTGCCGCCGCGGCCATGACGCAGCATGGATCGGACCGTCGCCTGCGCGGCAAGATAAGCTGCCCGAACGTTCAGGTTGAGCATCTGGTCCAACACATTTTGGGGAACTTCGACCATTTCCAACGGCTGATTGGTGCCTGCGTTATTGACCAATATATCTATATCGCGACGTTCCAGCTCTGCGGCAAAACCGTCCGTGGCGACGTCCGCCTGCCAGATATCGATATTGTCATGGCGGGCGGCAATTGCTTCAAGTCCTGTCCGATCACGCGCGATTGCCGTGACTTTGGCCCCGGACTCAGCAAGCGCTAGTACGATTGCCTCGCCCAATCCCTTACTGCCGCCGGTGACCACCGCCTTTTTGCCGTCTAATCCGGTGGCCCATTTCGGCATCGGTTGCTCGATCATCATTCCCCCTTTGCATTCGAAGTCAATTTTTGTAGGTTACCCTCAAATCGATACGAGTCAAAGCTTAAGGAGAAGCCTGATGGTGCGTTACTTGAAAACCGGGATTACCGAGGATGCTGCGGCCGAGGCTGATGCGCAGGTTCGTGCAACGGTCGAGGAGATCATTGCCGACATCAAGGCGCGCGGCGATGATGCAGTACGCGACTGGTCGCGCAAATTCGATAACTGGGCCCCTAATGACTTCAGGCTTTCGGCAGCGGAAATCCAAAGAGCGTATGAAGCGCTCGATCCGCAAACCATCGATGATATTCGGTTTGCACAGGCGCAGGTGCGTAATTTTGCCCAGATCCAGCGCGATGCGTTGAAGGATGTCGAGGTCGAAACGCTGCCCGGCGTGATCCTCGGCCACAAAAATCTGCCCGTCAATTCGGTCGGTTGCTATGTGCCGGGGGGCAAATATCCGCTTGTCGCCTCGGCACATATGAGCGTCGTTACGGCCAAGGTCGCAGGCGTCAGCCATGTGATTTCGGTCGCGCCGCCATTCGAGGGCAAGCCCAATCCGGCGATCGTCGTTGCAATGCACATGGCGGGCGCTGACGAGATATTGTGCGTCGGCGGGGTCCAGGCGGTCGCCGCGATGGCGCTTGGCACCCAGAGTATCAAGGCGGTCGACATGATCGTCGGCCCCGGGAACGCCTATGTTGCCGAGGCCAAGAGGCAGTTGTTCGGGCGCATCGGCATTGACCTTCTTGCCGGACCGACCGAAACGCTGGTTATCGCCGATGAAAGTGTCGATGGGGAACTGTGCGCAGCCGATCTTTTGGGCCAAGCCGAGCATGGGCCCAATTCCCCGGCGGTTCTTCTTACCAATTCGGAAAAACTGGCGCATGATACGATGGCGGAGATCGAACGGCAGCTGACGATTTTGCCAACCGCGCCCATCGCATCGAAGGCATGGGCCGATTACGGGCAGGTCATCGTCTGCGACAGCTATGAAGAAATGGTCGACGTTGCCGATGCCATTGCATCCGAACATGTGCAGGTGATGACGAAGGATCCGGACTATTTTCTCGACAATATGACCAACTACGGCGCGCTGTTCCTCGGCCACCGCACCAATGTGTCTTACGGAGACAAGGTGATCGGCACCAATCATACGCTGCCAACGAAAAAGAACGCGCGTTTCACCGGCGGTCTCTGGGTTGGCAAGTTTATCAAGACATGCACCTATCAGCGCGTGTTGACCGACGAGGCCAGCGTCATGGTCGGGGAATATTGTTCGCGGCTGTGCGCCATCGAGGGCTTTGCCGGCCATAAGGAGCAGGCCGATATCAGGGTGCGTCGTCTTGGTCGAAAAGAAGCGGCCTGATTGCCGTACCGGATGATCAGGCGTTTCCTGCTTTGGCCGGCGGAAGGCCGATGATCTCCGTTCTTCTGCCTGGCAACATGTGCGATGCGCGCCTGTGGAACGACCAAGTCCGCAGCACGCTTTCGGGATCGGTCGATGCCGATCTGTCCTTGGACGATAGCATCGCCGCGATGGCAAGACGCAGCTTGGCGACAATCTCCGGTCCACTGCTTCCGGTGGGTTTTTCAATGGGTGCGATCGTTGCCGTCGAGATGGCCCGTCTTGCACCGGACCGCATAAGGGGCATGGTGCTTGCAGGCTATAACGCAACCGCCGACCTGCCCGAACGCGCCACACATCGGCCCGTGCAGCAGGCTGAGGTCAAGGCGGGCGGGCTGGAGCGTGTTCTGGTGGAGGAACTCAAGCCCAATTATCTTGCCGCCGCCAATCGCAGCAATGGCGGATTGCTGACTTTGCTGCGCGACATGGGTATGCATCTGGGTGCCGAAGTCTTTGTCCGTCAAAGCGAAGCGTTGCGGTTGCGTGAGGATCGACGCGATTTTCTGCGCGAACTTGATATACCGATATTGTATCTTTGCGGTGAGGAGGACAGGCTTTGCCCACCCGACTGGCATCGGCAATGGACGGCAATAACGGTGCATGGCCGTTTTGTTTCGATCGCGGGTGCTGGACACATGCTGCCGCTGGAGGCACCCGGGCGTTTTGCGCGCGAGATCGGCTATTGGCTTAATGAGAATGAGGGAAAATTTGACGATGACTGACCGTATATTGACGACTCATGTCGGATCGCTGCCGCGCTCTGCCGCGGTTACCGATCTGGTGTTTGCCCAGGAACGCGGCGAGGCGGTCGATCCGGTGGCATTCGACAAGGTTATCGGCGAGGCGGTTGATGATGCCGTCGCCCGGCAGGTTGCGGCGGGTATCGATCTGGTCTCGGACGGGGAGATGTCGAAGATTTCCTATGCCACCTATATCAAGGATCGCATCACAGGCTTTGATGGCGATTCTCCACGTACGCCACCAAAGGATTTGGAGATGTTTCCGGGTTTTCTGGAACGGCAGGCCAAAGGCGGTGGAACCCCGACCTACCGCCGTCCAAAATGCGTGGGGGAGGTAAGACCCAAGACATTGGCTCCGCTCGAAGACGATCTCAAGCATATGACCGCCGCGCTTGCCGCGCATCGAACAGTCGGCGGTTTCATGAACTCCGCTTCGCCCGGTGTCATCGCGCTGTTCCAGCCGAACGAATATTATCCGTCGCAAGACGCCTATCTCGAAGCGCTGGCCGAGGCGATGCGGCCTGAATATGAGGCTATCGTTGCTGCCGGTCTCTATCTCCAGCTCGACAGTCCGGACTTGGGGCTGGGGCGGCACATGATGTACAAGGATCGTTCGGATGAAGATTATCTACGGTTGATCGGCGGGCATGTCGAAGCCTTGAACCATGCGCTGCGCAACGTGCCCGCCGACCGGGTCCGGATGCATGTCTGCTGGGGTAATTACGAAGGGCCGCACTGTTGCGATGTGGAGATGGGGGTCATTCTGCCCATTCTGATGCAAGCCAAACCGGCGGGGTTGCTGTTCGAGACTTCCAATCCACGACATCAGGCCGACTGGAACTATTTCGTCGAGATGGCGGATATCATCCCTGATGACAAAATCCTGATCCCCGGTGTCATCGACAGCACCACCAACTTTATCGAGCATCCGCGCGTCGTTGCCGAACGGATTGAGCGTTATGCCGGCATCATCGGTCGGGAACGCGTGATCGCCGGCACCGATTGCGGCTTTTCGACTTTTGCGGGATTTGGCGTGGTCGATCCGGACATCGTCTACGCCAAATTGCGGACTTTGGCCGAAGGCGCGGCCTTGGCTTCCGATCGGTTGTGGCGGAAAGCGGCATGAGCCTGAAAGCGCGCATCGCAGCGGGCGAGCCACTGCTCGGTACTTTCGTCAAGACCCCGCATCCGCATATCGTCGAGGTGCTGGCATCGAGCGGGCTCGACTGCGTCGTGCTCGATGCCGAACATGCACCGTTCGACCGGCGCGACCTGGATTTGTGCATCATGGCGGCCCGTACAGGCAGCATAGCAGCGTTGGTGCGCCCGGCATCCTCGGCACCCGATCAGATCTTGAACGCGCTCGATTGCGGAGCCGATGGCGTTATCGTTCCACACGTCCGTACCGCCGACGAAGCGCGCCGAATTGCGCAGTCGGTGCATTATGGCGCGGGCGGGCCGGATCGTGTCAGAAGGGGCTATGCGGGCAGCAGCCGTGCAGCCGGCTATGGCACTCGCTCCATTCCCGATCACTTGTCCGCAAGCGCCAAGATCAGCATCTGCATAGCCCAGATCGAGGATCTGGAAGCGCTGGACGCGATCGACGCCATCGCCGCAGTAGAAGACGTCGATGCCCTGTTCATAGGACGTATCGACCTGACCATTGCCTTGGGCTGCACATCGCCCGACGATCCCAAGGTAATCGCCGCAGTCGAGCATATTATAGCCGCAGCCGCAAAGGCGGGACGTCCGGTCGGCATGTTCACCTCGCGCCCTGAGGACGTTTCAATGTGGCGCGAAAAGGGGGCAAGTCTGTTTTTTCTGGGTTCGGACCATGGCTTCGTCCGTGAAGGCGCGAAGGCGTTGCGTATCCGGTCAGGGATGTGAATAGTCTATCAAGGGTCGTGCGAGCTGCGCATCCATTGCCGCATGATCCAATATTGTAAGGTCGCATTCGCTCGTGTGTACCGTGCTGCCTATCAGGCGTACGCGCCGCCCTTGGGCATTATGCCCTTGCATACGCCATAGCAAGGCAACCGTTTCGTTCCGGACGATGCCGCGTTCAAACATGAAAGTCGCGTCAGGTAACATGCGCAGCAATGCGATCAGCCATTCGCCCTTATAACCGTCCAGCGACCGACCATTCCATGCACGGTGCAACCGGTCGGCAACCGGTCGCGCTTCCTCGGGAAAACCGGGGGGCAATAGAGCGTCGCGACCGGCCGCA
>JBOFLS010000154.1:0-8177 GCA_051657985.1 Sphingorhabdus sp.
CGCGTGAGCGCATCGGCGGTCACCACGATCGGACGCGCCGTGATACCGAGCGCGCTGGCATTGCCGGCCGCCTGGCTGCTGGTGAGCGCATAGTTGCTCGATGCGGTCAGCCCGGAACCGGTGATGCCATAGCTGCCGATGTTCGAGGTGCTACCTGCGGGCGTTGCCCAACTGGCAGTGCCTGTCAGCGTATCGCCATTGACCAGACCATTGCTGGTAATAGCGCCGGTCAGGGTTGGAATAGTATTGCCATAGGTGCTGGTGACAGCATTGGCGGTGTACAGAACCGAAAGCGCCCGCGGGGTGACCGACAGGTTGGCCCCTACATAGGTCAGCGCATAGTTGGGCGAGGCAGCAAGCGTGCCCTGGGTGATCGCATAGCTGCCAACATTGCTGGCAACCCCTGCGCTGGTCGCCAGCGCGCCGGTCAGCGTATCGCCATTGACCAGCCCCGCCCCACCGACCGCATAGGTCAGCGCTGGGTTGCTATCGCCATAGATGCGCGTGAGCGCATCGGCGGTCACCACGATCGGGCGCGCCGTGATACTGAGCGCGCCATTTATGTAGCTTATATCATAGTTGGATAGACCACTGCCGGTCGCGCCGGATAGCGCATCGGCATAGCTTCCCACATTGGTGCCGCTTGCCCGCCCGGCCACACCAGTAACGCTATCGCTGCCGAATAGGCCCGCAACCGAGAACCCGTTGGTCTGCGCCAGTCCGTTATAAACTGTGCTGCCGGTTGCGCCTGTTATCGTCAGCGGCGCTCTATTGATGGTAAAACTGCCGCCGATCAGGTCATAGCCCTGCTGCGTCGAATAGAGGCCGTTGCCCACATGATAGGTTCCGGCATTGGTGCCGCTGGCGTGGGTGGCGGTGCCGAGGATCAGCGCCATGTTCGGGTTGCCGGTGAAGCTGAAGGCGCCACTGCTCGATTGTAACGTGCCATTATAGACAGCGCTGTTGGTGGCTGCATTAACGGTTACCGGCGTCAGGAACACCTTGAGCAATGGTGCCGTGTTGCCCTCATAGATGCGCCAGACATTATTCTGACCGCCAACTGTATCCATGCTCCAGCCTGCAAAACTGCTCGCCTGCCGCATCTGCGCGGTAGTGAGACCTGTGCCGCCAGCGCTTGTCGATTGGCCGGTGGTTTGGGTGTCCCAATAGGAATTGGTGACAGTAGTAGCGTTGTTGAAGCCCAAAAGCCCGCCGACATTGCTGCTGCCGGATATTGCGCCGGTGGCATAGGTATCACTGATACGACCGCTGTCAGTTGACCCGACCAATCCGCCTACCACTGAAGCACCCACTACAGTGCCAGTAGCGTATGACCCGAATACAGAGCTCCCAAGACCCGCATTCCGACCGACCAGTCCGCCAATATCGTTGCCACCGGATACAGGGCCAGTTGCGTAAGTGATGCCAATACTGCCATTGTTTTGGCCGACCAGCCCGCCGACATTGGTGCCAGAACTGCCGCCTGAAATCACGCCAGCCGAATAGGCATGGAAAATCTGGCCGCGGTTAGTTCCTGCCAAACCCCCTATGTCTCGGATGCCCGTAACTGTTCCGGTCGCATGAACATAGCCGACAATATTATTGTTGAGGCCAACTAGCCCGCCGATATTTTGGAAACCAGTTACTGAGCCGGTGGCCTGTGCGTGGGTAATGCTGTCATTGTTGAGGCCAACCAACCCGCCGACAATTTCGCCGCCTCTCACAGTCACGCCAGCTGCATGAGCTTCAACTATGCTGCCGGAGTTACTGCCCACAAGTCCACCAACGAGGTTTTCACCTGCTATATGGCCGCCCTGTAATCTAATGTTGCGAACAACACTGCCCATGCCCGTAACGCCAAACAGGCCAACAAATCTTTGTAACGGCCGGTTGATGTTAAGGTTCGAGATAACATGACCTTGGCCATCGAACTGACCGGTAAAACCGGCGGTGTAGTTCCCAACAGGCGAGAAGCCTGCACTGCTCCACATCCCGCTATAGCTGCCGGGATTGCCTGCAATAACCCGAGCGGTTTCCGTCATGTCGATATCGCGCGCTAAGGTATAGTTTGCGCCCTGGTTCATCGCCATCAGCTGCAATTGATGGCTGTTTGTAATGTTGGTCGAATATTCGCTGCGCAAGAAAGGCCGGGTTGAGCCATCAACCATGAACCATGTGTTGGTGAAGTTCAGATTGGCATAGGCACTCTGGCGAAAGGCATAATTGGCCGCGCCCGATTGGGCTGGGTTGCTGGTCACCGAGAAAACTGTGCCGCAAGCACCAGATCCGCAGCCTGTGGTTTGGCCTGTCGAATAGCTGTCCCAATAGGCGTTGCTGACGATCATGCGAGACAAATTCTGGCCGACTAGCCCGCCGACATCAGAACTACCAACAACCGCACCGGTCGCGTAAACATTGCTGATGCTGCCTTCGTTCCAGCCTGCAAGTCCGCCAACAATGGAAGTACCCCATACCGCGCTGGTAGCATAAGCATTGCTAATGTTTCCCATCGAAAAGTTTGAGCCTACCAAGCCGCCGATGGAACTGCGACCGGAAACCGAACCTGTCGCATAGCTGTTGGTAATGTTACCAAAGTTGCTACCCACCAGTCCGCCAATGCCGTCGGTGCCCCAAATCGTGATGGTTGCATAAGCATTGTTGATGTTACCAGAGTTTCTACCCACCAGTCCGCCCAAAGCAGACCTGCCGGAAACCTCGCCTGTCACATATGCGTTGCTGATGTTAGAAGCGCCCTCGCCCACCAGTCCGCCGACGTATTCATTACCCGCAATACGGACGCCCTGAAGGCCTACATTACGGATCAGACTGCCCAGTGCAGTAGAACCGAACAGCCCGATGAAATTCTGCCCGAGCCGGTTAGTGGTTAGTCCGGAGATCACATGCTCTTGGCCATCGAACCGACCGGTGAATCGAGTGGTGACGTTCCCCACCGGCGAAAAGCCAAGCCCGCCGTTCCACGTGGCGGTTACACTGGCATCTACATCACGGCCCAACGCATATGTGCCAGCCAGATTGGTATCCATCGCCTGTAACTGGTTGACATTGTTGACTAGCATCCACGCGGTCAGCGGCCCACTGCCGCCCACAACATTGACGCTGTAATTGGTCGGCGACGCATAGCTGCTAGGATTATAATAGATATCGACCGCGCCGCTGGCGCTGGTGCGGATGGTGCTGCCTGCCGCCAGACTCACCGTACCGCTGCCCGTACCGATTGCATCGCTGCGCAGGGTAACGGTGCTGCCTCCGGTTACCGTGGCGGATCTGACATCGATCGCCGCCGAACCAGTCATGGCGATGTCACCCATGGCCGAGACGTTCACATTGCCGCCCGCAGCCGTAATGCTACCCGACAGCGTTACATCGCCGTTGGTCCCCGACACGGCGGTTGCCTCTACACTAGCGGGCAAGTTCACCATATGGCGTACCGCCGCCCGTGCCGCATCGGCATTGAGCGCTGCCATCGAACCATTGCCAGCCAGAGCTGCGGAACTTGGTAAAGCGACCTGCAAGAAGTTGCCGCCATTAAGATCCAACGTAGCCCGAGTGCTGGTTCCAATGGTTACGGTGCCCGCAGGTGCCACTATCGTGCCACCTGCCTGTACTTCCCCGCCAAGCAAGCCGACAAAGCCGCCCGTACCGCTCGTGATGCTGCCCTGCGTGTTGACGATACCGCCAACACCGTTGAAGATGTTGCGATCTGCCATGAAGTCGTCATTTGTGATATCGAGGCTGGAGGCAACAAAGCCCCGACCGACATTGACTGTGCCGCTGTTGGTGATCTGGATACCATTGGGGTTGATCAGATAAACGCTGCCATTGGCCTGAATCAGACCGGCAATAGTCGATCCGGTAGTGCCGGTGACCCGGTTCAGCGTCGCGGCACTGGCATCAGGTTGAACGAAGATCACGCTGTTGCCATTGGCGACATTGAAGCTCGTCCAGTTGACCACAGCACGATTGCTGGTCTGTGTTACCGTCTGGCTTGTTGCGGTTGGCGTACCGATAGTTGCCGTTCCTGCAGCCACATTGCCACCCGTCGGCAATGACTGGGCAAAGGCCGGTGCTGCCAGAGCGATCGGGGCCAGGAAAGTAGAGGCGGAAAGTGCAATTTTGCGAAAATTGGTCATGATTCTAATCCTTTCCGGTGCAACTCAAAAGCGGAAGCTGACGCTGGTAATCAGGCGTGTGTCGTCTTCGGCAAAAATGTTGCTGCGACTGCGCGACAATTCGGCGCTAGCGGTGAGGCCGCGACCCAGGCTGGCGCGCAGCCCCGCGCCCAGTGACCAGCCATCGACATTCTTGCGTTCGAGAACCGTCGGCTGCGACAGACGCCCAACCCCGACAGCGCCGAATAGATAGGGCGCAACCGCGTAATTTTTTCCACGTAACGGATGTGCCAGTTCAGCCCTGCCGGTGGAGCCGCTATCGACATTGATCGATCCCAGATCAAAACCGGAAAGCCCATCTACTGCATCCAATGAAAACATGGCGGCACTGGGCAATGCACCGGAGAGACTCACTTGACCGCGCCCGATCAGCGCGAGGTCGAACCCACCGCCAAGGCCAGTACGATAGGCTGCTGTAACATTTGCCTTAGCAAAATCCGGCTGGCTACCAAAACGCGACAGCAATAATCCGGTACGCGCGGCGTCTGCCTGAGTGCGGGCACCCAACACCTGAAAGCCTCTCGATACGCTCAGTTCCCCGCTGACGACACCACCTGAAGCTAGCGCCTTGCCCCCATCGATGCCCAGTGTCAGATAGCGTAGACGATCTGCGCTGAGCGTTATGTCAAAGCCGCGAATTGATTGGCTTTCATCGAGCACATCGAATGAGACTGAAAGATTGAGGCTTTCCTTGCGCGTCAGCACCAGCGGATGGCGCAAGCGCAATGCGACCCGATCAAGCTTACCAGAAAGCGGCGCGGCACCAGACGGCACCTCGGCGTTGGTGTCAGCACGAAGATATTCGGCGTTAAAGGTGAGCCCATCGGACCCGAGTGGCAGAATCGCTCCCAGGCCTGCAATCCGGCGCAAAGGTTGCCCCTCCAGAATTTTGAAATCCGAACCTGTCGAGGCAACAGCATAGATCTGCTCACCTGCGCCCATTACCGAATTGAGCACCAACTGAGTGTCAAAGTTCCAATTGTCGTAGGCACTGCCCAAGCGATTATCGACGCTCAGCGCTGCATCAATCGGTCGATACTCCGCCTCGATCACAAGCACAGCGCCACCGAGCTCCTTACCAGGAATAAGTGTGCTCTTAAGTGCCACACCGGGCAAACGGGCGGCGAGCAGTAGCTGTCGTTCGATCTGCGCCAGCGTGAGTCCTTTGCGACCGACCAGCAGCGCCGTGCGCGCTTCCACTGGCTTGCGGACATTGGAGGAAATCGACTTCGCGTCGACGGACTCGATAAAGCCCTCTACAATAACGATCTTGAACACAGACCCATTGCTGATCCGCTGCGGCGGCACCGTTGCACGCGTCAGAATGCGGTTCGATCGGGCATAGAGTGCCTCAATCTTGGCAGCCGCCTCGTATAGCTCGGCAACGCTTATTGTGCGCCCTGCCAGAGGATTGACAATATCCGCAGTTGCCGCTGCAAAGTCAGGGTCGCCGCCTGCAACATCAACGCGCGCAACCGTCACTGAAAGTGCTTCAGCACCCGCAGGTGATGCGCTTGCTCTTGTTTCTGGCAGAACGACTGATCCGTCTGCCTGCGGCTGAACAGGCGTCAATGATTGCGGGACTACGCGGCTGGGTGAAGTCTGAGCAGAGGCAGGAACGATCACGCTGCAAGCCAGTATGGCAAATAAACCAGTTTGAAATGCACTAGCACCAACTGCATGCGCAAATATCAATTTCACGAAAAATGCCCCCTATGACTAAACTTTGTCATCAACAGAGGGGGCTACCAAGGCGATGCTAAATGCAAAATCCCCGATTGTAGGGTATTAATCGTTTCGATTGCGGAGTCGGCCCGCAACGAGTGCGGCATGCGTCATCGCCAGCAATCTGCCCGCACCGGCGACAGTTTCAAAAGGAGTGTCCGGCAAAATCTGCTGCCAATAGACCCGCACTTCTGCCGGGTCGTGCAGCGTATCATGCTCCCCCAACAAAATATGCCAGTTTGTTTTACCCTTCACCGGTTCAGGACGCGATCCACGGGCATAGGCAATTTGCTCGGCAACATACCCGCTGACCCTGCCGGTGCTGAACATGCGGCCTGCGCGATAAAGATCTTCGACAATTACATCGTCTTGCATCGCCGCCTCATCGGGGGGGCTGCCGACAAAGGCACGAGCTAACAATCTTTGCATGCGCTCCTTTGTAAGCGTGGAGGCCAATAATCGCGCCATCAGACTAATAACTGAGGGATTTCGCTGATAGGCTTCCTTAAATGCGCCAAATGGTCCCGACCGAGAGCCGCCGGGTTCGGTCTGCGGGTCTGGATTGGCGATAACAACCCTCCCGACAAGGTCTGGACGGATGGCGTCCAGCGCAATGATGAAGCGGCCTCCGCCGCGCATGAAAAAGCTCGCTTTTCCAATCTTTAGCTTGTCCGCGACAAAGGCATGGTCGAGCGCCGCAAGCATGAACGGGTCTGCGTCAGCATTGTCCGCATCGGTCACCGGATCGCTCATGCCAAATCCAGGCCTATCGATCGCAATTGGTCGGAATCCTTGCTCTTGTAACGCCTTAATCAGATACCGCGATGCAAGGCGGGTGGTCATGCTGGAATGAACGATGAAGCAAACTTCTCCTGAGGCCGGTCCATAGTCGCTCAGCGCAATTCTTGATCCATCGTCACGGATCACAAAGCGGAGTGGTTCCATCGCTGTATTCATCAGGCCGAGCGATCCGCCCGTCGCTGTCATCATCACGGACAGAGCCCTGACCTCGGCGAGCATGCGCGCCAGCGTAACTGCGCTGCTAACATTCAAGGTTGTAAAGACCCGACCAATTTCCTTTTTCGCGACGGCTTCTGATATTCCCAACAGCCTTGCTGCGTCTCTTCTCGACAAACCTTCAGCAACCAGACCGGCTAGAGCTGCCTGACGTTGGTTGAGACCCCAGATATCGATCAGCAAAGCATCTGCATCGGCGGTTTGGGGTAAAACGCCGAATGCGGTCTGCGCCAGCACTGCAACCATTGCTGGCAGTGCATTGGAATTCGTCTTGCTAAAGGTTTGGGAAAGCGCTTCGCGCGCGGTAGCATAAGCGATGCCGAGTTCAGCTGCAGCAGATTTGATGTTGCCCGTTCGGATCGTGGCAAGCGCGACCCGTTCCTGCAGACCAGTCAGTCCAAAGGCCCTGCATGCCCTACGGAGAGGCTGCGGAAGCGTCATCACAGTAGTCAGCAGGACGACCGCTCCCGGGTGTGCGGTCACAAGTTTGGCTATTGGAGCGGGAAGCTGCCAGCCCTGCGCGACTTCGGGCGAGGCATAAGCAAAAAGGGCACTATAGCTGCGGCCGTCAGGCTGATCGAGTGACACAGGGCGAACAATCGCAACCTTTGCCTTAACTGCGGCCGCCACCGCATCGGTATCAATTGACGGGCCTGCATTCTCGGCAACAAAGGACGGCGAAGCCACAAGAACCACGCCGTTGCTGTCCAGAATGGCTGCGCCAAGCGCTTCGGGATCCCAAACGGCTCGATTAGCGAAGTCCAACCGATTGGCGGCATCTCCGATTTGATCTTTCAGGTGTCCCGGTTCCGACCTTGCAAGATCGATAATAGACTGCGGCTGAGCGAACCAATCAACCAATGACGGCGGCAGATCGCGGTCGTCAAATTCCTCGTAATGTTGCATTTGCATTCGGCCCCTATTTGGCCATAACTAACGGCTCTATTGCGATGTTACAACATTATGTCTTGGCCGACTAATCTTAGTATCGGCGTCACGATCAGTTTGCTGGCTTTGTCTCAACCCCTCGCTCAACTGCTAAATTCTGCGCCTGGGCGAATGGAGCGCAAAGTGAATGAACGACTGCTAATCCCAAGTCCTTGTCGAAAGCGGATGCGGTGGATGGCTCCCGCTCACGGCATCTAAGTGCCAAGATGGGTTGCTGTCATGCAAACCCGAGCAAAGGAGCCATCCGCCATGGAGATTAGCACAATCGGCCTCGATTTGGCCAAGAACATTTTTCAG
>JBOFLS010000155.1:0-3423 GCA_051657985.1 Sphingorhabdus sp.
CATTGGCCCAGACCGGATCGACCGTTTCGTCCAGCCCGATCGCGTCGGGCCGCACCTCGCGCGCATAAGCGGGCAGTTTGCCGCCAGCGCCCTTGGGAAAGCCGATAACCGGCGTATCGGGATGGCGTGCCTTCAATCGGGTGACGATCGCCGCATTGGGCGCAATGACCCAGCGCTCGAACTGCGCCGGCGAGAGCGACCCCGCCCAACTGTCGAACAATTGCACCGCATCGACCCCGGCCTCGATCTGTTTTGACAGATAATCGATCGTCATTGCCGTTATGGCGTCGATCAGTTCGCCGAATCTTTGGGGATCGGCATAGCCAAGCGCACGGGCCTCGCCTTGATCCTTGCTCCCCTGACCCGCCACCATATAGGTCGCAACGGTCCAGGGGCTTCCAGCAAAGCCCAGGAACGTGGTCTCGGGGGGTAAGGTAGCCCGGACCCTGCGCACCGTCTCATAGACCGGCTGAAGGCGTTCTGGTACGGGTGCGAAGGCCTGCCAGTCGGCGTCTGCCAATTTGGGAGCGAGCCGGGGCCCCTCGCCCGTCTCAAACCACAGATCCTGCCCCATCGCATGCGGCACGACGAGAATGTCGGAAAACAGGATAGCCCCGTCGAAACCGAAGCGGCGAATAGGCTGCAGCGTGATCTCGGTCGCCGCCTCTCCATCATAGGCGAGTTCGAGGAATCCGCCTTTCTCAGCACGTAGCGCGCGATATTCGGGCAGATAGCGCCCCGCCTGACGCATGAGCCAGATCGGCGGTATTTCGCTCTTTTGCCCGCGCAGCACGGAAAGCAGTTTACGGTTAGGCTCTATCGTCTGCCTCTGAGACGCCATGTCGGGAATATCCAATATAATACTATATATAAAGAGAATGATGACTGATGTTGGCTTGTGAACAACTGTGTGCCTTAGGAGCAATTGCCCTTTTTGCCAACATATTGACTCAGGCAAAGGATGCAACTTTGGCGATTCGTCGATCGACATCCCCGTTATTCACAGCTTGTGGAAAGCGCTTTCCCGCTGTGGACGGATTGTGCCCGAATCGAGCAACAGAGTCCGCACGGGGTGTGCATGGTTTCTGTCCCCGATTTCATCCCTTGATTTATCCCCAAGCAGCCCACAAAACGATGCCCGAAGGATTTTTCTTTGGCCAATCGCATCCATCTTCACCTGCTTTCGGACTCAACCGGCGAGACATTGGAAAATATTGCGAAGGCGGCACTTGCCCAGTTCGATGAAGTCGATGCGGTACGGCATTTCTGGCCGATGGTACGGTCAGAGGCGCATCTCGACCGCATCCTCGTCGATGTCGCCGCCAATCCAGGGCTGGTGTTGTTCACGCTGGTCAATGGCGCAATGCGCAAGAAACTCGAGGAACGCTGCCAAGCGCTTGGTTTACCGACGATCGCGGCACTCGATGCGGTGACCGATGCGCTTTCGGCGATGCTGGGGCAGCAGGCAAAGGCGCGGCCCGGGCGGCAGCATGTTCTCGATGCCGCCTATTTCGCCCGTGTGGAGGCGATCCAGTTCACCATTGCGCATGACGATGGCCTCTTGTACCAGAATTGGGAGGAAGCCGATATCGTCCTTGCCGGGGTTTCACGGACCTCCAAGACCCCGACCAGCATCTATCTCGCCAATCGTGGCTACAAGACCGCCAACATTCCGCTGGTGCCGGAATCGCCGCCGCCGCAAGCGCTCTATTCGTTGCGGCATCCGATGGTCGTCGGCCTTGTCACCAGCGTCGAACGGCTGGTTCAGGTGCGACGCAACCGGCTGCTTTCGCTCAACCAGGCCCCCGATACCGATTATGTCGATGAGGACAAGGTCAAGGGCGAGCTTGCTTATGCCAGGCGCATCTTTGCCGATAACGGCTGGCCGGTCATCGATGTGACCAGGCGGAGCATCGAGGAA
The DNA here is from genome assembly GCA_051657985.1 of Sphingorhabdus sp. GTDB lineage: Bacteria > Pseudomonadota > Alphaproteobacteria > Sphingomonadales > Sphingomonadaceae > Sphingorhabdus_B. Next base: position 1,922 of record JBOFLS010000155.1, read on the forward strand.
AGCGCGGCTGCAATCATCAACCTGTACAACGAACGTCAGGGCCGCGGCTCCGACCCAACGGAGCATGCGATTTGACCCGACTCATTCTTGCCTCAACCAGCACGACCCGCCGCACTATGCTGCAAAAAGCAGGGCTTGTCTTTGACGCCATGCCGCCAATGGTCGATGAAGAAGCGTTGAAGGATGGGCTTATCGCTGAGAAGCTTTCCCCGCGCGATATGGCGGATGCGCTGGCGGAGGCAAAGGCGATCAAACTGTCGGTAAAATATCCGTCGGCGCTGGTGATCGGTGCCGATCAGGTGTTGGCGATCGAGGATGGCATGCTGTTAGATAAGCCGCAAACGCCTGATATGGCGAAGGCGCAGCTTGCGGAGATGGCGGGTAAAGGGCACCGGTTGTTCAGCGCTGCGGTCGTGGCAGCAGCCGGCGTACCCGTCTGGCGGCATGTCGGGATCGTGAAGATGCATGTGCGGTCTTTGAGTGCAGCCTTTATCGACGACTATGTCGCGCGTAACTGGGATACGATCCGCCACTGCGTCGGCTGTTACCAGATCGAGGGCGAGGGCGCGCAGCTGTTCACCCGGGTGGAGGGCGATCATTTCAATATCATGGGCCTCCCCTTGCTGCCGCTGCTCGGTTTCCTGCGTGAAAGAAAGGAATTGCCGTCATGACCCCGTATCAGGGTGCAGGGCAGGCTTATGCCGAAGTTATCGGCGATCCGATTGCGCACAGCAAGTCGCCGATAATTCACGGTTTCTGGCTGAAAAAACTGGCGCTGATTGCCGACTATCGCGCGCATCACATACCCACCGAGGCTTTGGCCGGCTATTTCGCCGAGCGGCAAAAGGACGCCGAATGGCGCGGCTGCAATATCACGATCCCGCACAAGGTGGCGGCGCTTGATTTTGTCGCCGATCCGGGCGGGGTGCGGCAGTCGATCGGCGCGATAAATACGGTGTTTCGCGGGGAAGGAGGCGAGCTTGTCGGCACCAACACCGATGCAGCGGGCTTCTTTGCGCCGATAGCCGGCGATGAATGGGTCGGACGCGATGCTATCGTCGTGGGGGCAGGCGGTGCCGCGCGTGCGATCCTGTTCGCGTTGGCGCAGGCCGATATCGGTTCGGTGACCATCCTCGCACGTAGTCCCTTGAAGGCGGCTGCCCTTCTCAGCCATTTCGGGCTGAAAGGTCAGGTGCTGAAGATGGATGCGCGGCTGCCGGCGGCCGAACTGCTGGTCAATTCGAGTCCGCTGGGGATGACAGGCCAGCCCCCTCTCGATCTCGATCTTTCGCCATTGCCGGATGACGCGCTCGTCTACGACATTGTCTATTCGCCGCTCGAAACGGCATTGCTGGCCGCGGCCAGACGCCGGGGGATGGAGACGGTGGATGGGCTCGATATGCTGATCGGCCAGGCGGCAATCGCCTTCGAACTTTTCTTCGGCCAGTCTCCTCCTGCCGATTGCGAGGATGAACTGCGTGAAATCCTGATTAAATGATCCA
>JBOFLS010000156.1:0-1558 GCA_051657985.1 Sphingorhabdus sp.
GGTTCCAGTCGTTCCAGCAATGCGCATCGAACAGTTCGTAGCTTAGCGAAAAGATCAGGTCGTAACCGCGCGCCTTGGCCCGGTTGGCAAAATCGAGATGCCAGGCCCGGCACGGCGTATTCAGCGCGCCGTCGGCGAGGCTGACATAATGCTCACCCGACACAGCATCGAGCCGGAAATAATGGCTCATCCCGACATAATGGTTGATCGTGCCGCGATAACCCAAAGCCTCGATCTGGCGCAGCAGCCGTTCGGGCGTCTGGTTGTAGGCATCGTCATAGCCGGTCGCCATTTTGAGAGCATGTTCGGGAAGCAGGGCATCGCCGGTATCGAGCATCACCCCTGCCCCGTCGCAGCGAATGTCGCTCAGTTCGACCCAGCCTTCGACGCTCGCCGGAAGATCGGCCCCAAGCGGCGAGTAGCCAGGCGGCACTAGCGAGATGAACATCCGGTCGATATCGCCTGCAAAGACCGGATCCGCTTCGTCCGGCAGCAGAAACCCGCCTTCCAGCATATTAAACGGCAATCTTATTTGCGCGTTGTCCGGCGTACCGCTAGCGTAATTCCACAACCGCACATACCAGCTCTTGGGCTGCCCTGCGGCATCGCGACCCTCGATCGTCAATGTCGGCCCATTGATCGCGTCGAGCGGCAACAGCCCTTGAGAGCGCCAATGGAAAGATAGCGTCAGCCGCCGGTAATCGCGCTTGGTTTCATAAGCGAGCAGCGGGTGATCCCAGCGATCCTCGCTTTCCCAGATCAGCCCGGCCAGATCGTCGCTGCGGTAAAAGACAGTATCAACACGCAGCGATTCCGGCCCTGTCGTCACGACCGAAGCCATCATCGGGCGCGGGAAATTGAGCGTCCAGAAGCGCGGGTCGAAGCGCATGACGGGGCGGCTTTCCTGCGCACGCCGTTTTTCGCAAAGCCAGTATGGCACGATCATACTCCTCGTTTTTTTCAAAGCCCCTCCTCTTCAGAGGAGGGGGAAGGGGGTGGTGAAACTCGCTGGGGCTCGAAGCCCCAGCGAGTTTGCTTCGCAACCTCGCAACCACCCCAACCCCTCCTTTGAAAAGGAGGGACATACCGGTTCAATCCTCTGCCCGCAAAAGCGCATCGCGTACCGCACGAGCGACCTGGCGGCTGGATCGCTGGATGGCTTGCGGTGCGCTCATCCGGCCATTGTCGGATACGCGGATGGTGAGGTTGATTTGCGGAGCAGCGCCGCCGCCCGTCGATGCCTCGATCCGGCCACTGCTGGTCGGTACGAACAGCTCGGGTCCGCGTTCGCCGACACGATAGGCGCGACCGGGCGAAACCGGCCCGCCCGTCGCGCGACCGGGTGCGCCAAGGACGCTGCCGAGGATGGAACCGAGCGAAGTCAGCAGGCCGCCACTGCCCCCCTGCCCGCCACCGCCGCCCAGAATCGAATCGATGCCGCTGCGGATTGCCGCCCCGGCGATTTCGGACAGCACCGACATCGCGACGCGGCGCAGATCCTCGAAACCGAACTTGCCGGTCTGGATCGCCCGAACCAGGCTGTTCTCCAGCATTCGCC
>JBOFLS010000157.1:0-17292 GCA_051657985.1 Sphingorhabdus sp.
ACTCAAGGCTGGCCGCTTTCGGAAAGCGAAAGCTGGGGCGGTGGATTTATCTATCATCAGGCCAATAACCAAGTTGCAATCGGCTTCGTCGTGGCTCTCGATTATCGCAATCCTTATGTTTTTCCTTTCGAGGAATTTCAGCGTTGGAAACAGCATCCGGATATTCGAAAACTGCTGGAAGGCGGGAAACGCGTATCTTACGGTGCGCGCGCAATCAATGAGGGCGGGTGGCAATCGGTACCCAAACTTGCCTTCCCAGGCGGCGCGCTGATTGGCTGTTCGGCCGGGTTCGTCAACGTACCACGTATCAAGGGCAGCCATACCGCGATGAAATCGGGTATGCTGGCTGCCGAAAGCATTGCTGCTGCGCTTTCAGTGGGGCGCGGACATGACGAGATTGCTGATTATCAAGCCAATTTGAATGACAGCTGGATTGCAACCGAACTCAAACTGGTAAAGAATGCGCAACCTGCGGTTGCAAAATATGGCGAAGCTTATGGCACCTTGTTTGCCGGCGCCGATATGTGGATGCGCATGCTAAAGATCGGGTTACCCATTGAGATGAAGCACCACCGGGATCATGAAGCAACCGATCGCGCCGATATTCACCGCCCTATCGTCTATCCAAAGCCCGATGGTGTAATCAGTTTTGATCGGCTGTCATCAGTGTTCCTGTCGAATACTAACCACGCCGAGGATCAGCCGGTGCACTTGCAAGTCGGCGATATGGAATTGCAAAGGAGGAGCGAGCTTGGTGTATTTGCTGGCCCTTCGGCGCGCTATTGCCCGGCGGGTGTTTATGAATGGATTGAGGGGGCGAACGGCGAGCCGCGCTATCAGATCAACGCTCAGAATTGCGTCCATTGCAAGACCTGCGATATCAAGGATCCGAACCAGAATATCAACTGGGTAACGCCTGAAGGCGGGGGTGGGCCCAACTATCCCAATATGTAACCGCCTTTTACTCCTTGTCCTTCTTGGCATGGCTGCTCCCGCATTTGCGACCTCCGAAGCAAGCGAGTCCTATTGGAATGCACAAAGGCTGGAACTTGCGGGTAAAAGTAGCGAGGCAATGAAAAGCTACGCAAAGCTGCTTGCGCAAAGCCCTGAAAGCACCTCAGCAGCCGATAGTCTCTTTGCGATTGCAGTTCGCGAAGGGAGCATAAATGACGCCATTATTGCTGTGCGTGCAATGCAAAAATTGGGTACTGCTGATACCGACGCCCCCTTGCTAAATTATGTTGATGCGTTTCGGCGCAGAAATTGGCATCACGCACAAGAAGCAATTGCCGCACTTGAAACGGAACGCAATTTTGCTTTCATCGTCCCGATACTCAAGGGTTGGCTTAATGTTGCGCAGGGTCTTCCATCGGGCTTATCAAATACAGCCATGCAAAGTAGCGGACTGACGGCTTATTATGGCGACGATCAGCTGATTTATTTCGACTTTGCCGATGGCAATCTTGCTCAGGCACAATTGCGGCTGCGTAATTTTACCGGTTATGATGAACCTCATGGCCGTTTTCTTGCAACGGTTGGAATTGGGGCATTCAGAGCCAGTGGTGATAGCGCATTCGCAATCATGCTCGCCCAACAGATTGGACTTGAGCTCGATACAACGCAGATATTTCCCAAAATTAGTCCTGAAGTCGCGCTCGCTTCGCTATTTTCTAGATTGTCTTTTGCCCTTGATGCGCAGAAACAGTCCGATAAAGCGCTGTATTTTGCCCGTCTTGCCAATTGGATTGAACCGAACAATGATTTTGCGACCATTGCATTGGCTGAAATAGCCAATCGATCGGGTTTTGACAAAAAAGCTCAGGCCGCACTGGATAAAATTGGTTATAATTCTCCGTTTTGGATTCAATCGGTTGTCGATCGAGCGCAATTTGCACCAACACCCCAAGCCTCAGTTACTATTGCAGAAAATGCTGCCGCAATGCGTCCTAATTCCGCGCAGTTGAAAATGCTGTTAGGCCAGTGGCTGGAACGTGCTGGTAGACAAAAACAAGCTATCGATGTCTATCGTAGTTTGGTTGATTTGAACAAAGATGGATATAGCAAAGGCCAGCGCGCAATCTATTTGCTTATGCTGGCCTCTGCCCTGGATGCCAGCGGCGACTGGCACTCCGCTCGGAAAGCGCTTGAAGACGCATTGGTGGCCAATCCGCAAAACGTACAAGCTTTGAATTTTCTCGGATACTCGCTTCTCGAACGACGCCTTGATATCAAACGGGGCTTCGAACTAGTGGCGCAAGCACATGCGCTGGCACCACAATCAGCGGCAATTACGGATTCTTTAGGCTGGGCATATTTTTTGAATGGTAACTTGGATAAAGCTATTCCCCTTTTGGAACGTGCCGTTGCTGGCGCGATCGACGATGTTGCGATTAATGAGCATCTTGGAGATGCTTATTGGGCTGCTGGACGTAAGACTGAAGCGCGTTTTGCATGGAAGGCAGCGGCACTTTCAGCAAAAGATGAGGCTGGAAGACGTCTTGCACAGAAGATCGACCTTGGTTGGACCGCCGATACTGCCTCGCCATGAATATGTCCTTGGTTGAAACCGCTTATGCCAAGATCAATTTAGCCCTCCATGTACGCAAACGTCGGAATGATGGTTACCATGAGTTGGAAACCCTATTCGCTTTTGCCGAAGATGGAGATCGATTGACGGTCGAGCCTGCAAATAGATTGTCGCTGAATATACAAGGGCCCTTTGCAAAAGGCCTCTCTAGTGAAGCGGACAATCTTGTTTTACGGGCAGCAACCCTCTTAGCCGAACGACATTGCATAACCCCAGGCGCCGCTTTCACACTGGATAAGCGTCTGCCAATAGCGTCCGGCATCGGCGGCGGATCGGCCGATGCGGCAGCTGCATTACGCTTGGCTGCAAAGCTTTGGAATGTCACAAGCGAGAAAGCACATCTCTTGGATATCGCCGCAGAGTTGGGTGCCGACGTACCAGCTTGCATTGCTTCTCAGGCCTGCTTTGCAACCGGGATCGGTGAACAATTGCATAAGATTGAAGCTGGTAAGCTAAAGGGCGTACCCTTGTTGCTCGTTAATCCACTGCTTCCTTGCCCAACCGGTCCCGTTTTCAAGGCATGGGACGGTATTGATCGCGGTCCGTTGCTGGCCGAAGCTTGGACCCGGTCTCGAAACGATCTCGAAAGTGCAGCAATCGAACTTTGTCCTGCTATTGCCAAGGTTCTTGAAATACTGCGTGAAACTGGATCAGACATTGTGCGTATGTCTGGATCAGGAGCCACTTGCTTTGCACTGTTTGAAACCATTGCCCAGCGCGATGCAGCCCAGAAAACCGTTATTGATGCTTGCCCCGATTGGTGGACGATGGCATCTTCATTGAGATGAGCGATGCATGGCAAATTATTGGAATTCCTTCAAGGGAAGGAACGTTGGTAGTATGCGATCATGCATCGAACGACGTACCGATTGAAATTGATCTGGGCATTGATGCATCATTGCTGGACAAACATATTGCTTATGACATCGGCGTTGCGGGTGTTGCGCAATATCTCGTCGAACTATCCGGGCATGCCGCTTTTCTAGCCGTATATTCTCGCTTGGTCGTCGATCTCAATCGCTATCCTACGGATACGAACGTCATTCCATGCAAAAGCGATGGTATAGACATCGTCGGCAACCACTTAGATGAAGCCGATAGGTCAAAGCGGCTCGAACGCTATTATCATCCCTATCATAATCGGCTCGAACAAGTGCTGCATGAAACGCCGCCTGCCTTGATCTTATCCTTGCACAGTTTCACGCCCCGACTTGAAAGCGATCCCTTTGCGGAACGGCCTTGGGAAATAGGCATATTATATAACCAGCATGATATAGCCGCTAATATCGCCATCGCCTATTTGGAAGGCGAAGGTTTGATCGTTGGCGATCAACTGCCTTATTCTGGGAAACTGCTCAATGCGACTATGAATCGTCATGCAGAAGATCATCAGCGCCCGTATATAGGTATCGAAATCCGGCAGGATTTGATTGCAAATGCTCGCGGTCAGGAAAGATATGCAGCGATTTTGGCTGAAATGGCGCAATATGTTGTGGAAAGGCTTGCGTCTGATGGCGTAAGCTGAATAGACCGCGCCTGAAAGCGAGGGCACGCATGACATATCAGTTTGACAAATCCAATCTTCCAAGCCGCCATGTTTCCGTAGGGCCAGAGCGCGCTCCACATCGCAGTTATTATTATGCAATGGGATTGACCGAAGAACAGATTGCGCGGCCATTTGTAGGTGTCGTTTCGGCGGGAAATGACAGTGCTCCTTGTAACACGACACTTGACCATCAAGCCGATGTTGCTCGCCGGGGGGTTGATGAAGCTGGAGGAATGTCTCGACGTTTCAATACAATTACCGTGACTGATGGAATTGCTATGGGCCATCAGGGCATGAAAAGCTCGCTAGTAAGCCGTGAAGTGATCGCGGATTCGATCGAGCTTTCGGTGCGTGGGCATTGCTACGATGCGCTTGTCGGATTTGCCGGATGTGACAAATCCTTACCAGGAATGATGATGGCGATGCTTCGGCTTAACGTTCCGTCGATTTTCGTTTATGGAGGATCAATTTTACCAGGACGTTACAAGGACAAAGACGTCACTGTTAAGGATGTGTTTGAAGTTGTAGGCAAATATGCCGCCGGTGCGTGCCCTTTGTCCGAGCTTGAAGAACTCGAACGTGTAGCCTGTCCGGGCCATGGTGCGTGCGGCGGACAATATACTGCCAACACCATGGCGTGTGTCGGAGAAGCGATCGGTTTGTCGCTTCCCAATTCCAATATGGCGCCGGCGCCTTATACGACGCGCGATCAGATTGCGCATGCGGCCGGTGTGCAAGTGATGGAATTACTGGCGCAAAGCTTAAGACCGCGCACCATATGTACCCGTGAAGCCTTTGAAAACGCTGCTCGAATAGTAGCGGCAACGGGCGGCTCAACCAACGGGGCACTTCATCTTCCGGCGATGGCGCATGAGGCGGGTATCGCGTTCGATTTGTTCGATGTAGCCGAAATCTTCAAATCCACGCCCTATATGGCCGATCTGCAACCCGGCGGACGCTATGTGGCAAAGGATATGTACGAAGCCGGCGGCGTCTATATGCTGATGAAATCGCTCTTGAGCGAGGGGTTGCTGCATGGCGATTGCCTGACCGTTACCGGCCGGACTCTGGGTGAGAATATTGATCAGATCACCTGGAACCCCGACCAAAAGGTAATTTATGACGCAAAAACCCCGATTACGCCCACCGGCGGCGTAGTGGGCCTGCGGGGATCGATGGCACCGGATGGCGCTATCGTGAAGGTGGCGGGTATGGACAGGCTGCAATTTACCGGTCCGGCACAAGTTTTCGATTGCGAGGAAGATGCCTTTGCCGCCGTCGAAGCGCATGGGATTCGCGAAGGCTCGGTCATCGTCATCCGTTATGAGGGGCCCAAAGGCGGCCCCGGCATGCGTGAGATGCTGTCGACCACAGCCGCGCTTTATGGGCAAGGCATGGGTGAAAAGGTCGCGCTTATCACCGATGGCCGTTTTTCGGGGGCCACACGCGGCTTTTGCATCGGCCATGTCGGCCCCGAAGCCGCCGATTGCGGACCGATCGCGTTGGTCGAGGATGGCGATGAAATCGCTATCGACGCCGAGGCTGGAACGATCGATCTGAACGTAGCGCCTGAGATACTGGAAGAACGGCGCCGATATTGGAAGCCAAAAACGTCCGATTATGGGGCAGGCGCTTTATGGCGCTATGCACAAAATGTCGGACCAGCTTATAAAGGCGCGGTCACGCATCCAGGGGGGCAAGAAGAGCGGCATGTGTACGCGGATATATAATCTGTTCCTATTAGCGGCGCTGACGGCTTTAGCCGGATGCGATAGCGGGAAAAAGACCCTTGCCGATGCCGAGCGCGAAGCCGCAGGCGATGCGGCAGAGGCGGGCAAAGTCGATTGCGCACTTGCGGGATCCAGCAAATTCGAGCGCGTCTGTACCACCGAAACCCTATCCGCAAGCAGCGGCAACATGCTCGTCATACGCCACCCAGACGGTGGTTTCCGACGGTTCGATATATTGACCGATGGGCGCGGCCTTACGCCTGCCGATGGCTTCGATGAAACGGCGATAAAGATACTGAACGACGGGATGATCGAGCTGCGATCGGGCGATGACAGCTATCGTCTGCCTGCAGCAATCAAGGGTTCGAAAACCGGATAAGCTGCTCCGCGCTTGATCGTTTCAACAAGCACGGGCAAGGCGAACGAATGGGCGATCCCAATGAAATCATTCGAACAGCCTCACGCGGCGATGGCGTGACCGCCGACGGGCGGCATGTGCCTTATGCGGCGCCGGGTGACCGGCTCAATCCTGATGGCGGGCTGATCTATGGACCGCATCATGCGACACCCCCTTGCCGGCATTTTCCACTTTGCGGCGGTTGCGAACTCCAGCATCTTGACGAGACCAGCCTTAGCGTTTTCGTTCGCGATCGTGTGCTGCATGCGCTTGCCGCACAACGGATCGAAGCCGCCCAAATCATGCCCGTTCACCTATCACCTGTGGCGTCAAGACGCCGGGTTGCGGTGCGTTCGGCATGGGCTGGACATAATTTTCAGCTAGGCTTTTCTACTGAAAAAAGCCACCGAATCATAGGTTTGCAGCAATGTGATATCATGGCGTCACCGCTGTTTGCGCTAATGGAGCCACTTCGCATATTTCTAGCACCGCGGGTTGCGGCCAAACGCAACGTGCAGGTGAAGCTTGCCCTGGTCGATCAAGGTGTAGATGTGCTGATCGAAAACCTATCCATTGAAGGTTTGCAGGAAAATGAAGCGCTTTCCGCCTTTGCGCAATCCAATGGGCTGGCGCGCCTATCGCTGGACGATGGCTATGGTCCGACTACCTATTGGGAGCCAGAGCCGGTCACTATAACGTTGGGCGGTGTGTCCGTAGGCTACCCGCCCTATGCCTTTTTACAAGCAACCGTCGATGGCGAAGCGGCGCTGGTTGCAGCGGTCAATGAGATAATGGGTCTGGCAAAACTTATCGCCGATCTATTCGCGGGCCTGGGTACTTTTGCCCTTTCGCTTGGCAAGGGGCGCAAAATCTTTGCTGCCGAGGCTGATCGCACGGCAATCCTAGCGTTGAAAAGTGCGGCGGGACAAACGGGGCGCGCCCTCTTTACCGAACATCGCGACCTGTTCCGTCGCCCGCTTGCATTAACCGAACTCAATCGTTTCGATGCTGTTATTCTGGACCCGCCAAGAGCAGGGGCGCGTGAACAGATCGTTCAACTCGCCGCGTCGTACATACCCAAAATCGCTTATGTCAGCTGCAACCCGGGCAGTTTCGCGCGCGATGCCAAACACCTGGTCGATGGGGGGTACAGGTTACAGCGGATCTGGCCGGTGGGTCAGTTCCGCTGGTCGACGCATGTAGAACTGGTAGGCGAATTCGAACGCTAGATTGTATCGACATTCCGCCGATGCTGGCCCGAAAATGACGCTTTCATGCGCTTCCGGTGCTTACCCACTTTAGGGCCTGTGGGGATTTATCTGCCGTAACTTTCAAAACAACGCTCGTCATTCCCGCGAAAGCAGGAATGACGAAGATATTGCAATTAAATTCATTGTATTTTGAATCCCCATAACTCCTAAAGCATGACGAAATTAGAGTTTGTCCATTTTAGATTGAGGCACCGATTCCGTTTGTGCTGAGTAGATGCCGAGCTGTATCGAAGCCTTGCGGTCCTTCGATACGCTGTTCAGCCTGCGGCTTCACAGCTACTTAGAGTCTGTCCTTTTTAAGTTGAAACTTCACCGTAGCCCTGAGCCTGTCGAAGGGCGCTTATCGGCTAGGCGTGCTTCGACAGGCTCAGCACTACGGTTCTATCTAAACAGGACAAACTCTAGGACGAACGATCAATCCAATGTCATCACGCTATAGATCCCCACAGCTCCTAATGAAAAACGCCAATGGCCGCGTGCAAGACCAACGCCATTAAGGCCAGCGTGGAAAGGGCGAACAATAGGAAACGAACGACCACACGGTTGCTGATAATCTGCAGCAAGCTGTGCGCCACGCGTAGGCTTACATAGAGCCAAGCGATCGTCGCATTCAATCCATCGCCTTGACCGATTATAGCCAGCACGATCCCGATCGCATAAAATACCGTAGGAGCTTCATGCAAATGGTTGTAATTATCCGCAACCCAACTTGCCTTTTGTTCGCCTTTTGCAATCAGATCGGCGCGCAGTCCGGCACCCGTCGAGCCAACCATGGCGGCACCATCGATGCCTGCCCGGCCCATTGCCGGCAGGCGGGTGGCGTAAAGCCATATCCAGATAAGCATAGTCCAGGCAGCCAATGCGACCACCGGCTGCAATATCGGTGAATGTTCCATTTCAGTCCTCCGCGTGTTATTCGATTATATTGAGGGTGGCTATTACCGCGTGAACGGCCAAGGCCAGCAGGCAGAGTGAAGATATTGCGAAAAGCGCAATCCGCACCGGGATTTTATTGACCGACATCTGCCAGATGCTGTGCACGATGCGGATGCCGACATAGCTCCATGCCAGCGCAATATTCAGCGCGTCATTCGATCCCGTCAGATGCAGAATGATTACAGCTGGATAAAAGACCACCGGCTGTTCGAGCAGATGCGTATAATTATGCGATGCCCAGCGCGCCGATGTCGGCAGCAAATGGTCGAAATCGCCGCCGCGTATGCCCGCCTGTGCCGGAGGCAACTGGTCTTTCATTTTTGCAAGCGAACTGAACCGCGCATAGCTCAGCCACAGAAGGACGATCATCGTCCAAAGCACCAGCACCGCTGCCGGTAAAAGCAGATTACCGCTCATAAAAAACACCCTCCCTGTTTATGGCAGGGAGGGTGCGCAAATCCTGTTAGATTGTCAATTGCAACTTATTGCGCGGAGCGGCGCTCGAAGCGGTGGACATTTCCTGCATCATTGGCCGCGATCGGGGTGTAAAGGCTTGCCATAGGTTCGTCTTCGACCACAAAATCCTCAACCTCGCCGAAACCGTTGAATTCGGTGCGAAGCGCACAGCCATAAGCGCCGAGCATGCCGATCTCGATATAATCGCCCGCGTCGACGTCGGCAGGCAGCAGAAACGGTCCTGCCATATAATCCATATCGTCACAGGTAGGGCCGTAAAAGGCAAAGGCGGTCAGCTCGTTTGCATCGCTTTCACGCTGCAACGCGACCGGAAAACGCCAGCCGATGTGTGCCGCATCGAACAGCGCGCCATAGCTGCCGTCGTTGATGAACAGTTCGTTACCGCGTCGCTTTTCGACCTTTACGAGCAGCGAGGCGTATTCGGCGCACAGCGCACGGCCGGGCTCGCACCAGAGTTCGGAGGAATAGCTGACGGGCAAATCCTCGAAGCAGCGGTGGATCGTTTCGAAATAGGCTTCCAGGGCAGGCGGTTCCATGCCGGGATACCAGCTGGGAAAGCCGCCACCGACATCGACGATATCGACCGTTACCGACGCCTGTACGATCGCCGCGCGCACCAATTCCATCGCATCGGCATAGGCCTGCGGCGTCATTGCCTGGCTGCCGACATGGAAAGCGATGCCCAAGCTGTCGGCTACCTGCCGCGTTGCCACCAGAAGATCGGCCACCTTGTCCGGATCGGCACCGAATTTGGAGGCGAGGCTCAGCTTGGCGTGTTCGGACGATACGCGGATGCGCACGCACAGTTCGAGATCGGTTGCAAGCTCGCCATCGCTGGCGGTGGCGCGCACGATTTTGTCCAGTTCCTCATGGCTATCGAGGCTGAAGGTTTTGACGCCGTGGTTATGATAGGCCTGCGCGATCGCACGTTCCGACTTCACAGGGTGCATGAAACAAAGCTTCGCCTGCGGAAGGAATTTGTGCACCAGCCGCACCTCGCCAAGCGAGGCGACATCATAATGCGTAATTCCCGCAGCCCAAAGCGTCTCGAGCAACGCGGGCGAAGGGTTCGCTTTCACGGCATAGAGCGACCGGCCCGGAAACTTCTCGACGAAGAAACGGGCGGCACGCGTCGCGGCATGCGGGCGAAGAAGTGTTACGGGCTCGTCCGGGCTAAGAGCGCGGACTAGGGACGCAGCATCGGGATAGTGAGACAACTCAAGGGACCTCCAACAGTCTGTTAAACCAAAAAGCGAAAAAGGCTGCCTTGCGGTTATTGGAAGTCCCCATGGGGCAGCGGAAGAGCGCCCTATGAAAAACGGAGGCTTTTGTAAAGTGATTCGTGCACTATTTTAGCTGAGCCGATCTCTGAACTCGGTCCAATCGAACGCGCGTATGCAGCGTAGCTCATCCGTTTCGCTGTTCCACAGCCAGATCGAGGGCAGGGGCACGCCGTTGAAGGTGGTGGTCTTGACCATCGAATAATGCGCCTGGTCGAGGAAGGCGAAGCGTTCGCCGGTCGCGCCGCCGCCGGGCAAGCGATAGTCGCCGATGATGTCGCCGGCAAGGCACGAAGGCCCGCCCAGGCGCACGGCGGGACCATCTGCACGCTCGCCGAGCATCGCGGGGCGGTAGGGGGCTTCGATCACGTCGGGCATGTGGCATGTGGCGCTGATGTCGGTGATGGCAACAGGCATGCCGTTGTCGAATATGTCGAGGATTTCGCCGACCAATATGCCTGCATCGAGCGCGATGGCCTCACCGGGTTCGAGATAGATGTCCAGGCCGGTTTCGGCGCGGACCGATTGGATGAAGGCGATCAGTTCCTCGCGCTGGTAATCGGCGCGGGTGATATGGTGACCGCCGCCGAAGTTGAGCCATTTGAGTTGGCCGAAATGGGCTGCGATTTTGGGTTTCAGGCTTTCCCATGTCCGCTGCAGGGGTGCGAAATCCTGTTCGCACAGCGTATGGAAATGGAGGCCGGATACGCCCTCCAAATGTTCGGGTTTTAGCTGGCTGACCGGGAAACCCAAGCGCGAGTGCGGCGAGCAGGGGTCATATTTGGCCACCTCGCCCTCGGCATGTTCGGGGTTGATGCGCAGGCCAATATCTGTGGGACCAACAAAACTATCGTTCCCCCTCTCGTCACCCCGTGCTTGACACGAGGTTAGGCTTTCTGAGGCTGACGGCACAAAGCCAAGCCCCGCATCAAGTGCGGGGCGACGATCCTGGTTATTTTCATTGTGAATTAGATACTTGGCGAACCGTCGATGCTGCATCGGCGAGTTGAAGATGACGTGGTCGGAAATGGCAACGATCTCGGCCATGTCGACCGCCTTGTATCCGGCGCAATAGGTCGCGATCTCGCCCTTATAATGATCCCGCGCCAGCCGCGCCTCCCACAGCCCGCTGGTGCATACGCCGTCAAGATATTCGCCGACCGCATCGGCAAGGCTCCACATCGAAAAGGCCTTCAGCGCAGAAAGCACCTTCGCCCCCGACCGCGCTTTCACATCGGCAAGAATGGCAAGGTTTCGCCTGATCGCAGCCTCATCCACCACAAAGGCAGGCGTCGGCACGCGGTTCAGATCAAATCGGGCAAAGGCTCGCGGGGAGCCGGCTCTGGTTTCCATTTTTACCGTCCTAATTTTGTTTCGCGCAGAGGCGCAGAGGGAGCAGAGGCCGCAGAGAGCTATTCTGGTTTGTGGTCATTGACCATTCTCCTGATGCCCTCTTTCATCGTTTCGCCGGAGAAATTCAAAAGCAGCCCGACGGACTGCTTCAGTATTCTCAAATAGGTAAGCAGTTGCTTCGCATGCGCCTTGCTCAACTGCTCAACCGCTTTGATTTCCAGCACCAGTCGATCTTCGACAAGAATGTCGATCTTGAATGCTGCCTCAAATGACTGGCCATCATACACCAACGGCACAGGCACCTGTCTTGCCACTTTCAGACCTCTGGTTTCCAAGCGCCCAGCCAAAATTGCTTCGTAGACAATCTCGAACAATCCCGGTCCAAGTTCGCGATGAATAGCGATAGCTTCATCGATCACGATCGCGCTGATCTTATCAATTTGCAAAATTGAATCCCTCTGCGGCCTCTGCTCTCTCTGCGCCTCTGCGCGAAACCAAAAACCTCAAAAGCCCAAAGGCCCATCCAGTTCCTTCACCTGCCAGGGCAGGCCATGCTGGTTCAGCATATCCATGAACGGATCGGGATCGAACTGCTCCATATTCCACACACCGGCGCCCGACCATTGGCCCGTCACCAGCATCGCCGCACCAATCATCGCGGGAACGCCCGTCGTATAGCTCACCGCCTGGTTGCCCGTCTCGGCATAGGCATCTTCATGGTCGCAGATGTTGTAGATGTAGAGCGTCTTTTCCTTGCCATCCTTGCCCAGCCCGGTCGCGATGCAGCCGATGTTGGTCTTGCCTTTCGTGGTCGGCCCAAGCGAGGCCGGTTCGGGCAGTACGGCTTTCAGGAACTGCAGCGGAATGATCTCGACGCCCTGATAGACCACCGGATCGATCCGCGTCATGCCGACATTCTGCAGCACGGTCAGATGCTTGATATATTCATCGCCGAAGGTCATCCAGAAACGGATGCGCTTGATCTCCGGCAAATGCGTTTTCAGGCTTTCGATTTCCTCATGATACATCAGGTACATGTTCTTGGGGCCGACTTCCTCGAAATCGAAACTCTGCTTCACCGACATGGGCGGGGTTTCCACCCAGTCTCCGTTCTCCCAATGCCGCGCGACCGCGGTCACTTCGCGGATGTTGATTTCGGGGTTGAAATTGGTGGCAAAAGCCTGGCCATGATCGCCGCCATTGCAATCGAGGATATCGAGCGTGTCGATCCGGTCGAAATGATGTTTCTTCAGCCATGTGGTAAAGACGCTCGTGACGCCGGGGTCAAAGCCTGAACCCAGCAACGCCGTCAGCCCCGCTTCCTTGAAGCGATCCTGATAGGCCCATTGCCAGTGATATTCGAATTTGGCCTCGTCCTTGGGTTCATAATTTGCCGTATCCATATAATGCACGCCCGCAGCCAGGCAGGCGTCCATAATTGCCAAATCTTGATAGGGAAGCGCCAAGTTGACAACCAGCACAGGCTTGATCTGCTCGATTAAGCGGGTGAGCGCTGGGACCTCTTCGGCGTCGATCTCATAGGTATCGACCAAAACCCCGGTACGATCTTTCACGGACGCGGCAATGGCATCGCATTTGCTTTTGGTGCGGCTTGCCAGGCTAATATGCGAGAAGATGTCGGCATTCATTGCCATCTTGTGCACCGCGACCGACCCGACGCCACCCGCGCCGATTACCAAAACCCTGCTCATCTGCTACGCCTTTTCGGAAAAGATTCGTTATGACAACGGCATATAGAGGGCTTTGATGACAGAACAAGAATTGCTCGACCCGAAACGCAAACCAAGCCGTGACGGTGTGCTGCGGGCAATGGCGAAGGTGGCCGAGATAGTACCGCCGACCCCTCTGCTGCCCTTGAAGATCGATGGCCGGACAATCTGGTGCAAGGCTGAAATGCTGCAACCGATAGGATCTTTCAAGATCAGGGGGGCTTGGCATCGCCTTTCGGATATGACCGAAGAGGAACGCGCGCGCGGCGTCGTGGGCGTATCCAGCGGCAACCATGCGCAGGGCGTCGCGTGGGCGGCCAAAAGGCTTGGGATATCCGCAACTATCGTGATGCCGGAAAACGCGCCTAGAGCGAAGATCGAGGCCACACGGGCATTGGGGGCAGAGATTGTCCTGTACCAGCGCCCCGGGCAGGATCGCGATGCCATTGCGGCAGAACTGGTCGAGCGAACCGGCGCGACCTTGGTCCACGCCTTTGCCAACCCCTGGGTAATCGAGGGGCAGGGGACGCTGGGGCTGGAAGCAGAGGCGCAGCTTAAGGCGCGCGGAATCGATGCCCCTTTTCACATCATCGCCTGTTGTGGAGGCGGCGGTTTATCCGCGGGGTTGGGATTGGCGTGTCCGGGTGCAGCTTTATCGATTGTGGAGCCGGAGGGTTGGGACGATGTCATCCGCTCGCTGGAGGCTGGAGAGATTGTTGGTGTTGCCAATCAAGCCCATCCGACGCCGTGCGATGCCTTACAAACACCCCGGACTTTCCCGATCAACTTCGATGCGCTCAACGGCAGAGTGGCCAGCAGCGCTGCCGTTACACCTTCCGAGATTGGTGCGGCGATGCGAGTGGTGTTCGAAAAACTGCACCTTGTCGCCGAACCCGGTGGTACGGCTGCGTTGGCCGCAGTGCTTGCGGGGAAGATCGAATTGCAGGGCGTACCTCTCGTCACCCTATCCGGCGGCAATGTCGATCATCAGACTTTCGTGCGGATGATCGGTGGGGCGGCGTGATTGAAAAGCCGATATATCGGGCAGATGCGGCGCAGCACCAGGCTGTGATCGCGACACTCTCCGACGCCTTCATGACCGATCCGGCGCTCGCCTATATCATCCCTGACCAAAAAACGCGCGCAAAGGCATTGCCAAAGCTGTTTGCACTGTTGGTCGCTGAAGACAGCAGGGCGGGGCGCGTGATGCGTTCAGCGAATGACGAGGCCGCCGCGCTTTGGCGCAATCCCGGCATGGCGAAAGATAGCGGCGGCAGCGGCTTGCGTCTTATTCTGAACATGATCCGGATTTTCGGCTTTGCACTGCCGCGTGCCAGCGTTGTCGCCGACGCATTGTCGGCGCATCTGCCCGATGGCCGCTATCATTATCTGCACTTTGTCGGCGTTCGATCCGCTCATCAGGGTAAAGGCTGGGGCGGCGCGATCATCCGCGAAGGGCTTGCACAGGCCGATACCGATGGCCTGCCCACCTGGCTTGAAACGGCAACGCCTGAAAATGTGCCACTCTACCAGCGGCTGGGCTTTGTTACGCAAGTGGAATGGGACATCCCCAAAGGCGGCCCGCATTTCTGGGGAATGAGGCGTCAGCCCGTCGGTAACTAGCAGCTAGACTGTTTCTGTTTTAGACTGAATTACCAAGTCCGTTCGTGTCGAGCGAAGACGAGACACCGTGCAGAGCTGCGGGGCCTCTCGTCTACGCTCGAGGCGAACGGAAAATGAGACGTGGTTCAATCTAAAACAGAAACAGTCTAGCAGCTGATGCTTTCGTCAATGATTTCCTGCATAGAAATTCAAGCCGCCTCAGCCAGCCTTAATTCCATACGATCCCAAACCTCAACTAACGCATCGGTCAGCTCGCGCATCATCGCTTCCGTATGCTGTGGCCCAGGCGTAAAGCGCAGCCGTTCTGTGCCCCGAGGGACGGTGGGGTAGTTGATCGGCTGCACATAGGCGCCGTATTCAGCGAGCAGAATGTCGCTGATCTTCTTCGCCTTCACTGGATCGCCCACCATCAGCGGAACGATATGGGTTTCGCTGATCATCACCGGCAAGCCCGCATCGGCGAACATGGATTTCAGCATGGCGGCATTGGCCTGCTGGGCTTCACGCTCCTCGCTGGACGCCTTCAAATGCTTCACCGCCGCCAGGACGCCAGCAACCAGCACCGGCGAGAGCGACGTCGTAAAGATGAAGCCGGGGGCATAGCTGCGGATGACATCGACGATTTTCTGCTCGGCGGTAATATAACCACCCATCACGCCAAAGGCCTTGCCCAGCGTACCTTCGATGATCGTCACCCGGTCGGCGACGGCATCGCGCTCGGTAATCCCGCCACCGCGTTCTCCGTACATGCCAACGGCGTGGACCTCGTCACAATAAGTGAGTGCGTTATATTTGTCCGCCAGATCGCAGATCGCATGGATCGGCGCGACGTCGCCGTCCATCGAATAGACGCTTTCGAAGGCGATCAGCTTGGGCGTTTCCGCGTCATCGGCTGCCAGCAATTCTTCCAGATGCGCCAGATCATTGTGTCGCCAAACGCGCTTTTCGCAGCCCGAATTGCGGATACCGGCAATCATCGAGGCATGATTCAGCTCATCCGAATAGATTATGCAGCCGGGCAGGATCTTGGCGAGCGTCGAGAGGGTTGCCTCGTTCGACACATAGCCTGAGGTGAACAGTAGCGCGCCCGATTTGCCGTGCAGATCGGCAAGCTCCGACTCCAGCTCGACATGGTAATGGGTGTTGCCGCCAATATTGCGCGTGCCGCCCGAGCCTGCGCCAACATCGTGCAGCGCCTCTTCCATTGCCGAGATTATCTTTGGGTGTTGCCCCATGCAAAGATAATCGTTCGAGCACCAGACGGTGATATCCTTCGGCCCGTTATGCCCGGCAAAGCAGCGGGCGTTCGGGAATTTCCCCTTGTTGCGCAGGATATCGATAAACACGCGGTAGCGGCCTTCGGCGTGCAGCCGGTCGATAGCCTTGTCGAAGATCTGGTCGTAGTTCATGGCCTTTTCCGCCCTGCCGTTTGCCAGCCTTTAATCGCGCTATATTCAAAAATCCAGCGCGAACGATTCGCAAAATTCGATCAGAGTGATGCAGTTTCTGCAATTCCATAACCGGCGAGCTGCGCCTGATAGGGTTCGAGCCTTTCGACATCGCCGGTAGTAACGAAAAGGCCGGGAGAAGGCGCATCAGGCCATATCTGATCGGCGGTCAGATGCATGATCCGGCGGGCGATGCCATCCGATCCGTCGACGAAACGGAGATTGCTTGGCAAGCCCGCTCTTGCCGCCGCGGTCGCAAGTTCGGCCTCGACAAGCGGAAAATGCGTGCAGCCCAATATGATCCGGTCGATCTGTTCGCCCTTCGGCTGCCCGGCAAGGCCTGCAATCGCTTCGATGAAAATCTTGGGATCGACTGCTTCCCCGCGCAGTTTGGCTTCTGCTGCATCGACAAGTGCGGGTGCAGCATGACGCAGGAGAGTTTTGCCAATTGCAAACTCGGCCTCCAATCGGTCGACATAGGCCTGACGAATAGTGGCCTTGGTGCCGAGCAAGCCGATAACACCGCTTGCCGTTTGCTCCGCTGCTGGCTTGATCGCGGGTACGGTACCGACGATCGGCACCCCCAGCACGGCGCGAGCATGGGCCAGCGCAATCGTCGAGGCAGTGTTGCAGGCGATGATAACTAGCCTGGGCCGAAAACGTTCGGACAAGCGCCCCAGAAAAGCACAAACGCGCGTTGCAACCTCAATCTCGCTTTTTTCACCATAGGGCAGCCCGGCATAGTCTGCGGAATAGATGATCGGTGCATTGGGCAACGAACGGCGCAGCTTCGCAAGCACCGAAAGCCCGCCTATTCCGGAATCGAAGATCAGGATCGGTGCAGCACGCTCGGTCATCGACCAGCGGATAGAGCTTTACCCTGGTATAGGCAACCGGCCTTGAGTGCGCGCCGC
>JBOFLS010000158.1:0-11699 GCA_051657985.1 Sphingorhabdus sp.
CCAGTGCCCGAGCATCTTCGCCGGTCAACGCAATCATGCTGGCCCCGGTATCGATCAGGAAACGCACTTGGTTTCCCCTTATATTGGCGGTCGTGTAGAAATGCCCATTGGGGGTGCGATCGATGATGACCGGATCATAGCCAAGATCGGGCCCCGATGGGCTTGATATGGCGGCGATTTGAGGGGATGCCGCCTTTACGGAAACCCCCACCGGTTGTGGGACCTCTTCGTGTGGGAAAAACCAGCCAATTGCAATTACAAGCGCGAATAAAGGGGCCAGCTGCTTTGCATCCATAGCCTTTATTTAGGCCTCAAGGATTAAACGCCGGTAAACTCCGCAAAATAACGAAAGATCGCCTCTTCCCTACGCGATGCAGCGTTGCGCCAGCCGGCTGCATCCTTTTTTCCGTTCAGCAATGTGCCCTGGCCGGAAACCATCAAGACCATGGGCGTACCCTTAATCTGTTTGATTCCAAAACGCTGTGCAATGGTAAGATTGCGACCCTGGCCCGTTTGCGGCATGCCGATATCGACATAGACCAGTTCATACCGTGCAGCGAGCATCGCGGCGAAGCGGCCTTGTGCCAACCAGCCTGCCAGTGCGCGGCTATCATGGCACCAATTCGCGCCCATCACGATCAGCACCATTTTCTCGCTAGCCCTGGCGCGGGCAAGCGCAGCATCAACCTCTGCCTCGGCTTTGACCTTTGTATCGAAGGGCCGCGCTTCTGGATGCGCCGCTATACCGACATTGTCTGCCGCAACTGCGAAAGGAACCGGTGCCAGAACGAGCAGGATCAGCAGCGCCAGCCTGATCATGCTTTGCCCGCCAGCTCGGCAAGCGCCGCATCATCGACGCGGTAGACGGTCCATTCGTCCATCGGTTTGGCCCCCAGCGATTTGTAGAAGGCGATCGAGGGTTCGTTCCAGTCAAGCACCCACCATTCGAGGCGTGCGCAATCGCGTTCGACCGCAATCTGTGCCAGCCGTTTGAGCAAAGCCTTGCCCAGCCCCGACCCGCGCGCTTCGGGGCGGACGAACAAGTCCTCCAGATACACGCCCGGCTTCCCCTCGAAGGTCGAGAAATTGTGGAAGAAAAGGGCGAAACCCTGAGGGCTGCCGTCGATTTCGCCGATCAGCACCTCGGCATAGGGCCGCGGGCCGAACAGCCGTTCGCCGAGCACCGCCTCGTCGAAGCGAACCTCATGCGCTAGTTTTTCATACTCCGCCAAATCGCGAATAAATTGCGCGATTAGGGGCAGGTCGGCATGGGTGGCGGGGCGGATGGAGAGAATCATAGGGCTGGCCGGATATCGGTTTTCGAAAAAGCGTTGCCTTTAAACAACAGCGGCGCGTCAAGGGACTTGGCTAGTGCATAAGCCATACAATCGCCAAAATTTAGTGCAGCTTTGTGCTGACCTCGCCCATATTCAAGAAACGCCTGAGCCGCCAAATCGGCAAGTCCTTCGTCCCAGTTTACGACTTCGATCTGTTGCACAGCGATCAAAGCCTTTGCCGCTGAAATACCGACTTCTGAAAGCTTGCCTTTACTCACCATCAGAAATTCGAACTTTGTCGGTGCACCCATTATCACCCGCTGAGCTGCCGCAATTTCGGATAGATATTCGGTATGTCCGATTTCCTGCAAAAGGATTGCAACAAGAGCCGATGTGTCAACGACGATCAATGCGGCAAACCATTCTCGTCATACATCCATGCATCGATCTCCTCATCGGACATCAATACGGGCAATTTTGCGACTTGATCCTGAATCTTGCGTACCGCTGCAATGATTTTTTCTGAATCTCTTTTGGGCGGTTCATCTTTTGCAAGTTCGTTCTCAACAGCAAGGCGAATTGCACTCGTAACACCAAGGCCTCGCCTGCGCGCCAACTCTCGGATACGACGTTCGGTTTCGTCATTCTTATACTTAGACCCATGCCAAACATCCTTTCTAGAATTTATAGAATAATTCTAGAAAAAATTAAGCCGCCTTCCCGTGCAGCGTATCCATGCTCACGCTCGTCCCGGCATCGATCTCCGCGGCCTTGGCCTCGACCAGCTTCACGATATGGTCGATCATATCGCCATCCTCGACATGATGGTCAGTCACACCCGAAAGGTAGACCATATGCTTGCCCTGCCCACCGCCGGTAATGCCGATATCGGTCTCGCGTGCCTCACCGGGGCCGTTGACGACGCAACCGAGGACCGAAAGCGACATAGGCGTTTTGATATGGCTCAGCGCGTCTTCCAGTTTCTGGACGGTACGGATCACATCGAAGCCCTGCCGTGCGCAGCTAGGGCAGCTGACCACACGGACGCCGCGGGTGCGCAGGCCAAGCGATTTGAGGATTTCATAGCCCACCCGAACTTCCTCTTCGGGTTCTGCCGAAAGCGAGACACGGATCGTATCGCCAATCCCTGCCCATAACAGGTTACCAATTCCAATCGAGGATTTGACCGTACCGCCGATCAGCCCGCCTGCCTCGGTAATGCCAAGATGCAAAGGGCAATCGACCGCTTCGGCCAGACCCATATAGGCGGCGACCGCGAGGAATACGTCGGACGCCTTCACCGCGACCTTATATTCGTGGAAATCCCGGTCCTGCAGCAGCTTGATATGGTCGAGCGCGCTTTCGATCAGCGCTTCGGGGCAGGGCTCTCCGTATTTTTCGAGCAAATCCTTTTCGAGGCTGCCGGCATTGACACCGATGCGGATCGCACAGCCATTGGCCTTTGCCGCATTGACAACCTCGTTCACGCGCTCGGCCGAACCGATATTTCCCGGGTTGATCCGCAGGCAGGCCGCCCCCGCGTCGGCGGCCTCAAGCCCGCGTTTATAGTGGAAATGGATATCGGCGACGATCGGCACCCACGCCGCCCGGACGATTTGTTTGAGCGCCACCGTGCTCTCCACATCGGGGCAGGAGACGCGGATGATATCGACGCCCGCCTCCTCGCAGCGGCGGATCTGATCGATCGTCGCCTTTGCATCCGACGTCAGGGTGTTGGTCATCGTCTGAACTGAAATCGGCGCATCGCCGCCGACGGGAACGGTACCGACCATGATCCGGCGGGATTGACGACGCGTTATATCGCGCCAAGGGCGTATCGAAGACATGTGCGCCATATAAGCTAGGTTGCGTGTCACGGCAACGTTGAGGATTTTCTCGCTAGAAGAAAGAAGGAAATAAGAAAGAAGGGCGTTAGCCCTTTAATGCTCACTCATTCTGCCATTGGCCTGATAGCAGTAAGGGATTGAGGCTACAGCGCGACCTCCTTATTTCTTATTTCCTTCTTTCTTCTAGCGAGAAAATGGCACAATCTCACCTTCCGCATTGCTTTTCTTAGAAAGCCTCCAGCCATGCCCGCCAAAATCATTCGCGTCTGGTTGCTATTGATATTATCGTTCGCAGCACCGCTCTTTGCCCATCCGGGCCATGACAATCAGAAGGACAGGGAAGTGACTGAAACGAAATGGACGCTGGTCATCCATGGCGGTGCCGGATCGATGGAGCGTGGAAAACTTTCGCCCGATCAGGAAACCGCCATCCGCCTCGCCCTTGAAGAAGCGCTGAAAGACGGGTCGCGTGTTTTGGCAGAGGGAGGCAGCGCCATGGATGCGGTTTCGGCTGCGATCATGGTGCTTGAGGATGATCCGCACTTCAATGCAGGCAAGGGAGCGGTATTCACGTATAAGGGTGTGAATGAACTCGATGCCTCGATCATGGATGGCAAGACTTTGGGGGCAGGCGCAGTGACCGGGGCACGCTATACCAAAAATCCCATCCTGCTTGCTCGCACGGTTATGGAAAAAAGCCCGCATGTTTTCCTATCCCGCGAAGGTGCCGACGAATTCAGTCGCGAACAGGGTCTGGAACAAGTGGATCCCGATTATTTCGCCACGCCCGAACGCTGGAAACAGCTCGAAGAGCTGAAAGCGAAAAAGCTTGGCTGGTTCGACGTCGATTTGAAATACGGCACTGTCGGTGCGGTCGCGGTGGACAGCGAAGGCAATATTGCCGCAGGCACGTCGACCGGTGGGCTGACCGGGAAGCGTTGGGGCCGGATCGGCGACAGCCCTGTTATCGGCGCCGGTACCTATGCCGACAATCGCGCTTGCGGGATCAGCGCTACAGGGGCGGGCGAATATTTCATTCGGCTCGGGGTGGCCCATGAAATCTGCGCCCGCATGCGGATGCTGGGCGAGGATGCCAAAACCGCTTCCGATCATGTGATCAAGGAACTAGGGTTGTTGGGCGGTACGGGCGGGGTGATCGTAACCGCACCCGACGGTACTGCCACCTGGAGCTTCAATACGCCGGGAATGTATAGAGGTCGGGC
Source organism: Sphingorhabdus sp. (assembly GCA_051657985.1). Classification (GTDB taxonomy): domain Bacteria; phylum Pseudomonadota; class Alphaproteobacteria; order Sphingomonadales; family Sphingomonadaceae; genus Sphingorhabdus_B. The sequence goes on from JBOFLS010000158.1 coordinate 4,348, forward strand.
GACAAGTGCCGGCGAGAAAGTCGTCGCGATTTACGGCGATGAGTAAGCGCCCAGAGTGATTTCGAACGAAATGAAACATTTCAGGGTTTGAAAATCACGAAAGAACAAAGGACATCAGACCGCGATTTCGATTCGATTAAAATCGAACGGTGTCTTGGTAGCTACACCCTGTTCCGGTCAGATGGAAACAGAGGCGTCGGCGCTCTTTCCCGAACCGGAAACTATTGTACCGCTGCAATCTCTTGCTCGATGAAAACTCCGACATTTGAAAGGCGTCGAAAAACACGGGTTGATTTCGAATGCAAAAAGTCTGAAGCATAGATGTAAGATATATGTTGGAGGGTGGAATGGAAACGTTGAAAGCGCAGATATCTCCGGTTTTTCGACGTGCCGAAGATATTCCCGCCTGGCGCCGTATCGGTGCGTTTGGTTTTCTTTTGATTTTCGATTTCTATTACGGTTGGTCCTGGAATACCGTCGACCTTCTTCGCCCCGACATTCGAGCAGCCTTTGGTTTAACGCTGACGGAGGCGGCCCTCATGTACACGGCGCAGAGTGCCGGTGCACTGGTCGGTGCCGTCGTCATCGGTCAATTGGCCGACCGGCTTGGGCGGCGTAATGCGATGTTTGGGATCATGGTTGGATATTCGCTCAGCCTTTTGGCGGGGGCATTTGTTACGGATCTGACCCAGTTGCTTACCCAGCGTTTCATATTGGGCGTATTTTTAGGCGGTGTATTTCCCGTTGCCGTCGCGATCTATACCAGCCTCTTCGACAAGCGCCACTGCGGACGCCTGGCCGGTTTTTACAACGGCACGTTCAACGGATCGATCGTTGCTCTGGGCTTTATCGTATCCACTTTTGAAATCGGCGACTGGCGTTATTTGTTGTGGCTTGGGGCAATTCCACCATTGCTTCTTTCCCCGCTTACCTTTCTGATGGTGCCCGATGACCGTAAGACCCTGCCTTATGGATTTGCATCGACAGAGAAAGCCAGCGGCAAGCTTCCGGCTGCAGAACTTTTCGCACCCGGACTACGGCGCAAGACCTTGCTCATATGCTTAATGGTGGGACTTAATTTCTTTGCATATCAAGCCTTTGCTGGATGGCAAACGACCTATTTGCAAGACAGCCTTGGTCTTTCGTCTGCGGTTGCCAAAGGCTTGCTGGCTTGGCAGTTTACCGCAACCATCATCGGTGGCTTTCTGTGGGGATATATCGCCGATCGTTACGGTCGGCGTGTGAACGCATTCGGTTTTATTGGCGCCACTCTATTGATTGGCCTCTATCTTACTGTTGGCGAGACCGTCGCACAGCTTCGGATAATCGGGTTTCTGCTGGGGCTTTTGATACCGGCAAGCGTGATCTGGGGCCCCTGGATTGCCGAGATGTTTCCTCCACATTTGCGGTCTACGGCAGCATCAATTTTTAATTGGGGTCGCATCATATCCTTGTTCTCACCGCCTATTACCGCAGCGGTAGCCGAAGGTTTCGGGCTGGGGGCGGCGATGGCCCTGGGCGGAATAAGCTGGTTTCTTGCTGCCCTCGTATGGCGTTTTCTTCCGGAAACATTGAGTCGCTCATGAATGACTGCGAATGCGGTTTTTGAAAAAGCGAGCAGCAAAATGGCGGCAATGCTCTCCGTTTCTTTCAACCTGAAGTTAAGACGGCCATTATAAAAACTGTGTCGAATATGACGCAAAAAGGCAAATTTTTATGATAATATGTCTTTAAACCTTGACCCGTCGTTTTTTTTGCATTCCAATGCGAATATAGTTCAATGGGAGGGTTCATATGAGGCAGTTCAGCTACGATTATCGGTTCGGTCATTGCGCAATGCTTGCGATAGCGATTGCCTGCATGGGCCCTGCAACCGCCTTCGCACAATCGAGCGATTCGGCAGCGACCGATGCCGATACAAACAGCGAAGGCATCGAAGACATCATCGTTACCGCGCAGCGCCGTGAAGAAAACATTCAGGACGTCAGCATCGCGATTCAGGCGATTACGGGCGAAGGGCTGGCCAAATCAGGCGTGACCGATGTGTCTAGGCTCGATCTGATCACCCCCGGTGTCACTTTCGCCCGCTATGGTGCGGATAGCAAAATTTCGATGCGCGGGGCGAACTCGAACAACACCTTTCTCGATGCCTCGCCCTCGGTCGGCGTATTCATCGATGGCGTCTATCGCCCACGCGCCGCACAGCAGACACGCGCCTTTTTCGATGTCAATCGGGTGGAGGTGCTGAAGGGCCCGCAAGGCACGCTGTACGGACGCAATACGTTGGCCGGGGCAGTCAACCTGTACAGCAACGGTCCTGAAATGGGATCGTTCGGCGGCGGTGTGCTGGCGTCCTATTCGCGGTTCAACACCTTCCGCGCCGAAGGTTATGTCAACGCACCGATCAGCGAGAATGTCGCGGTGCGCTTTGCCGGCATGTTCGAACGCGGCGACGGCTGGGTCGAAAATCTGGCCGGCGAGGATCTGGGAAGCCCGGACACTTTGTCGTTCCGCGGTTCGATCCGCTACGAAGCGCCGGGCGGTGGCGACATGACCCTGCGCGTTACCAAAATTAGGGAACGGGGCAACGTCACCGGCCTGTTTGCCTTGACCGGCGTATGCCGCAATGTGACGGCCGAGGGCTTGACCGATCCTTCGGGTACGTTCCAGGATTGCCGCAATCCGCGTCGCGGCTCGCTCGGTTCACGCGATTTCGACGATCTGGGCAAGTTGCAGGTTCTCAAGGACTTCGTGCACGAGGACAAGATCGACGAATTCAATGCAACGCTGGAATTGAATGCACCGCTCGGCGACAGCCTGGCAGTTAAGGGAATTTTCAGCTACACCGATTTCGATCTCGATCTCGGACAGGACTCCGACTTTTCCGAGGTTCAGGTTTCTGCCGATTTCCTGCGCGAACGGGTGAAATCGACGACGGCCGAAATCCAGTTGAGCAGCAGCAACGAATCGCCGTTCCAGTTTACAATCGGCGGTTATGCATCGCGTGATGAGATTGATTTCGTAAGTGGCGCCATTCGTTTTGCCGTCGACGATCAACTTGTTCGCCCCTTGATCACGGTTCCCGGATTTCCGACAACGCAGCTTCGTCGACTTGACCCGACGCCGATCGTCAGCCCGCAAATCAATCTTGGGGATCCAGCGCTTCCCGGCCGTCCCGCGATCATCGCCGGCCGGAATTATGGCGGGCAGAGTTCGAACAATTTTCAATACAACAACACGCTCAGCCTGGGGCTGTTCGGCCAGGCGAGCTATGAAATTGTCGAAGGCTTGCGGCTTGTCGGCGGCATCCGCTATTCGAGCGATGATAAGAAATCGGTTGATTATGGCGGTGCGCGATCCTCGACTACATTGGTTGGCCCTCAATTTCCGCTTACCATTCCGCGCACCATCGATGGGTTCAATACCGATCCGCGGCTGTTTACCAGCCTACAGGATCGCAAATACGAAAATTTCACTTATCGTGCGGCTGTGGAATATGACGTCAACCCGGACGTCCTATTGTTTGCAACCTATGCGACGGGTTTCCTTTCGGGTTCTCTCTCGACTGCAGGTACATCGACCGATGATCAGAAATCCGAAAATATCGAGGCGGGTATCAAAAGCCGACTTCTCGACAACAAGCTTCAGTTCAACGCTTCGATATATCGAACCAAATATACCAACCTTGTTACCAGTTTTCAGCGCGCCAACAATTCGGGCGGCGTCGATACGGTCTCGATCAATGGCGGCGACATCAAGGCGACCGGTGCGGAAGCCGTAATCGAAGCGCGACCGGTTGAAGGGCTGCGCCTGACGCTGGCCCTGTCCTACCTGGATTCAGAATTCGGTACCTTTGCCGTCCTTGCTCCGCATCAACTGGTAAACGGCAATCCCACGGCTACAGGGCGTTTCGTCAATCTTTCCGGAGTAACGCCGCAATTCGCACCCAAATTTACGACATCCTTCATCGCCGCCTATGATTTCGATCTGGGCGAAAGCGGCAAGATTACGCCGCAGGTGCAGTTCTATTATTCAGGGCGCTATTCTTCGCAGACGCAATTGTCTTTCCTCGATTCGGCGGGGACGCAACCGTCGTTCACCAAAACCGACCTGCGTATCGGGTGGACGAGCGCGGACGACCGGTTCGGCATCGAAGGGTTTGTCGAGAATCTTGAGAACGAAATCGTCAAGCAGCGTGTCACCTATGGCGGCGACGGTATCGAGCAGGCGGTGTTCGGCTACCCCCGCAACTATGGCATCCGCGCACGCGCACGCTTTTGATCCTATGGGCCTCTTCAGCTATGCTGAGGAGGCCTTTTGTTGCGATAAGGGTCTCTAAAAAATGACAATGCGCGGTTTCGATCCACAATTTAATGATCTTCCCGATTATATCGAGAAAATCACCCGCGAAATCTGGGAAGACCGTGGCGTTGGCGGCAGCCTCGATAAATATTACGCATCCGATATCATCGTACGGGCAGCCAATGGGATCCTTACCGACAATAAAGGCGTAACCGGGGCAACACTGGCGACGCTGCACGAGTTTCCGGACCGGCAGCTCGTCTATGAGGACGTCATCTGGGTCGGCGACGAAGACAAAGGCTTTCTGTCGTCGCACCGGTTGATTTCCGTTATGCGCAAACAGGGCGATGGCGCCTATGGCGCGGCCAATGGTGCGCTAGTGCGGTCGCGGATCATTGCGGATTGCGTGGTCAAGGATAACAAAATTACCGAGGAATGGCTCGTTCGCGATCATGGCAGTTTCGCGCTATGCTTGGGCCGAACGCCTGAGGATCTGGCGAAAGAGCTGGTCGAGCAGGATATGCGCCGTTTCGGTTCAGTCCAGTTTTTCTCCCCCGCCGTCGATGTGGCGGGGCCCTATGTCGCGGTCGTCGATGACAGTGCGGAAGCGACGCGCTATGCCCAGTGCTGGGCAGAAATTTGGGGTACAAAGACGCCCGCGGCAATCCGCGAACATTATCATCAAGGTGCTGCCCTTTCGGTACCAGGCGGCGAAATTCTGAACGGTCATGGCGATATTGATCGATGGGTCATATCCTACCTCGCCTCATTTCCCGATCTAGAATTCAAGGTTGACCATCTGATCGTCAATCGCGATCCGGGGCAACCGGTCAGACTGGCGCTTCGCTGGTCAATCACCGCAACGCATGGAGGATGGGGTCGTTTCGGAGAGCCGACGGGCGCACCAATCTATATACTTGGCATGACCCATGCCCATATGGTCGGCCAGCGTATCACCATGGAATGGATAACAATCGATGAGGTTGCTATCTGGAAACAAATTATCGGCTATCAGCGGCACAATCAAAGCGCCGACTGATTATTCTCCTATCCGGGCGGACTGCCCTTCGATTAGCGTACCGGAAAACATTCTTCGTTCAGTGCCGATGTCATAGTCTTCAACGCGCGCAAGAAGCATATCTACCGCTGCCGCAACCATGGTGTCGAGCGGTTGTCTGATCGTGACAAGCCGGTAGTTTTCCCATGATGCAGGATCCAGACCGTCGAAGCCGACAATCGATATGTCATTGGGCACGTCAAGTCCAAGGTCGCATCGCGCCGCATCGATGCATCCGATCGCCATAAGATCGTTGGCGCACAACACGGCATCCGGCGCCCGACCTGCCTGTTGCGTAAGATTGATCAAGGCATGACGGCCGCTCCGATAATCGAAGTTGCCTTCGCATACCGCGACATTGTCGATCCCTGCCACCTTCAATCGCGCCAAGGCCCCATCCACACGCTGCGAACTCACCACCGAGTCCGCCGGACCGGACACGATGCCGAATCGTTTGTGACCGGCAGCGACCAGACGGTCCACCAGCATGCTCTCACCCTGCACCTGATCGCAACACACACTGTTGGACGCGACGTCGGGGTACAGGCGATTGATGAAAACCAGCGGCATTTTGCGTTTAGCGAAAGTTTCTATGTGATGCTTGGTCAAATGAACCGCTGCGATCACACCATCGACCCGATATTGCCAGATCTGGTCCACGACATGGTCGGCTTCGCTTTCATGCTCGACGGTAAACAGCAGGATATGCATGCCATGTTCGGTAAAGCGGCGGCTAAGCGAAGCGGTAAGTTCGGGATGATAACCGATATTGGCCACGATGATCGCAACCATGTTCGATCGCTTGGTTATCAAGCTGCGTGCGATTGCATTGGGTTGATAGCCTAACGCGTCCACCGCCCCCATGATCTTGGCTCGGGTTGCTTTCGCGACGCTTGCGCCTGGTGTGAATGCGCGTGAGACGGCCGATTGCGAAACACCCGCAAGTTTTGCAACATCATAAGATGTAACGGGTTTCTCGATTTTGCGTGCCCGTGCTGTTGAATTCTCGTTTGTAGTCTTTGGGGCCATATCCGTTTATAGCCTTCCGCCGCGATATTCGAAACTCAAAAAAAACATGGTTTCGATCAGGCGCGAAATGCCGGCATGCAATTCTCCTTTTCCAGACTTTTACGATCGGCCGAGGGCGACCGACCGAACCTCCGCTTATAACTGCGCGAAAAATGCGCAAGGTCGGCAAAGCCCGTGTCCCAGGCGATTGTCGTCAATGACCGATTGGTAGTCGCCATCAACCAGCGCGCCTGGCCCAATCGCATATCCGCGATAAAAAGGCTTGGCGGTAAACCGGTTTCGGAAAAGAACATGCGTTCCAGCTGACGACGCGAAACGCCAACGATATCCGCCAGTTCGGCAATATTTGGCGGTTTTGTAAGACGTTGCTCGATCAGCAGTACGGCGCGCTGCAGTCTTGGATCAGACAATTGCAGACCTCCACCGTGCGGTTGTGGCGCTTCCGGCGCGCGGGCGTTACCGGCGACGATGATATCCAATGCCTTGCGTGCGGTGCTCGGACCCAAATACCGGTCGACCAGCCATGCACCCACATCGACCGCCCCCGTGCCACCGGCGCAAGTGATAATAGAACCGTCGATCACAAAAAGCTGCGAGCCGGTAACGGCAATTTCAGGATGCGCCATCCGGAATTCTGCATGATGGAACCAGCTGACGCAGGCTGTTCGACCAGTCAGGAGACCAAGCCGGGCAAGCAGGAAACTCGCGGTGCAGACCGCAATGAGTTGTGTATTTGACGCAGCCGCTTTCCTCACAAACTCGTCAACTAGGGGGTCGGACGGCATATCGGCATGAAGCAGGCCACCGCACAGGATGATGACATCAAAGCGCGTCGGATCGCCATAAACCTCGTCGGGTGTTACGAAAACTCCCGAACTCGATCGCACAGGCGCATTGCCGAGAATGCGCCAGCGCGCCCGACGGGGCCTGCTGCCATCGCCATCGTCGGCGGCCAGCCTCAGCA
>JBOFLS010000159.1:0-3222 GCA_051657985.1 Sphingorhabdus sp.
CAACGCAGCCCAAGCATCATCCGATAGCCAAAAGAGTTCTCGTCTAACCATCCTATGCCTCCAGTCCCCATAAAACCGGTAAAGAATCGCATATTATCAGATGAATGTATAGGTCCCCATCCTAGGGTCTGGACCCTAAATGCCAGCCTCAACCGCGATACGCACGGCATCGGCGGCGTTGGACGTGGACAGTTTCTTGAACAGAAGCATTCGATGCATTTGTACGGTTTTTTCGCTAAGGCTTAGCGAATAGGCAATTTGCTTGGTGCGAAAGCCCTGTGCCATATGCCGCAATATTTCCCGCTGACGCGGAGACAGCTTGGCGACTATGTCGGCCGCCTGTTGCTGCCGTACCGCTGCGATGCTGTCTTCCTCGCGCGGGATTTCAATTTGCGAACCGACGAAGAATTCGATTTGATCATCGGCGTCGAACAGTGGTGCGATCATTACCGCATTGCGAAACTTGCTGCCATCCTTGCGATAATTGACGAGTTCGGCAAGTGTGGCACTGCGTCGGCCGATAGCGACACGCAACTTTTCGGTTTCCGATGTTTCGGTGTCCGCCCCCCGCAGAAAACGGCAGTTGCGACCCAGTACTTCATCTTCCTCATAGCCGGTCATGTCGAGAAAAGCCTGATTGACGGCGATGAGCGGATTATCGGTTTGCCGGGGGTCGCTGACCACCGTGGCGATCGGGCTATGCTGAATTGCATCCAACACGGGATGACGACGACGGTTTGCGGCTTTCAAATGCTTCATGATGTCGGTTTCCTTGAGCCCATAATGCACTTCTATGAGCAGAAATCAAGGTACCATGATTTTTCAATACCGGTAATTCACTGTATTTATTCAATCGGCTCCTACACGTTCGACATCCGCTCCCACCAATTGCAGCTTCTCCTCAAGCCGCTCATAGCCCCGGTCAAGGTGATAGACGCGCTGCACCTGAGTCTCGCCATCGGCAACCAGGCCTGCAATAATCAGGCTCATCGAAGCGCGCAGGTCGGTTGCCATGACGGGCGCCCCCGTCAGGCCTCTGACGCCGTGCACAACGGCGGTACGACCTTTGGTTTCGATGTGCGCCCCCATTCGATTGAGTTCGGGTACATGCATATAACGGTTCTCGAATATCGTCTCGGTCAATACGCTGGCACCATCAGCCATGCACAGCATCGCCATGAACTGCGCCTGCATATCGGTAGCAAATCCCGGATAGGGCGCCGTGGAAATGGTGAGCGGTTTCAGACGTCCCTCCGCAGAAACTTTCAAACCGTCCTTGGTTCCTTCGACTTTCACGCCCGCCGCACGCAAGGCATCGACTGTGGCCTGCATTTCGGGTTCGTTTGCGCCGATCAGCTCCACTTCGCCGCCAGCCGTCGCAACGGCACAGGCATAGCTGCCCGCTTCGATACGGTCGCTCATCACGCGGTAGGTTGCGCCATGCAGACGGTCTTTACCATGGATCGTCAGATCCGACGTTCCGATTCCCTCGATATCGGCACCCATGGCAACCAAAAGGTTGCACAGATCGACAATCTCGGGTTCGCGCGCAGCGTTGTGCACAATGCATGTTCCCTTGGCGAGTACCGCCGCCATGACGGCATTTTCGGTTGCGCCGACAGAGACGACCGGAAAGGAATAACTGCCACCGGGAAGTCCGCCCCTGGCAATCGCCTTTACATATCCCGAAGCCAGCTCGATCTCCGCTCCAAAGGCCTCCAAGGCTTTTAAATGCAAGTCGATCGGCCGATTGCCGATTGCGCAGCCGCCCGGCAATGAAACGGTTGCCTCGCCCATCCGCGCAAGCATGGGACCAAGCACCAAAATCGAAGCGCGCATCTTCCTGACCAGCTCGTAAGGCGCGACCGAGGAAGTGATCCGCGTCGCCTCCAGCGTCATGACTCGGCCAAAATCCTCGGGACGCGACCCGGCAATGGTGGTGGAGATACCGAACTGGTTCATCAGATGCTGAAAGCCGTCGATATCGGCCAGACGAGGCAGGTTGCGCAAGGTTAGCGGTTCATCGGTAAGCAGCGCGCAGGGAAGCAGCGTCAATGCGCTGTTTTTTGCCCCGGAAATAGGGATTTTGCCTTTGAGACGATTGCCGCCGCGTATGATGATCTTGTCCATATGCAGGCTTTAGCGGGATTGTGATTGCTGGCAAGTGGATGTATTTATTCAATGCATACGCAAACTGGGGCAAGGGGGCAGTGAATGCGAACATTATTATTCGGTTGGGCTTTTGCATCATTGATGATTTCGATGCCGGTTCAGGCCGATGATGTACCAAAAACCGGCAACTGGGCCTCAACTACCGATTATCCTATCAAGGCGCTAAGGGAAGGTCGCGAAGGAATTGTTCAGTTCATGGTCGTTGTTGGTGCCGATGGCAGAGCCAAATCCTGTACGGTAACAGTCAGCAGTGGACATGCCGATTTGGATCATGCTGCGTGCAGCAATGTGATGACAAGGGCTCGTTTCGCTCCGGCCCGCGATGCCAATGGCAATCCAGTCGAAGAGACGTGGCTCAGCAAGATGGAATTTCGCATTCCCAACTGATCATTCGGCTATTAATGGGTCCGGCCCCTGGATCGGGACATATATTGTCTTGGCTCCATGCACAGCACCGAATTCGGATAGACCTTATGCACCAGATAGCTGTTCGGTCCGCCAAAAATCGAACAGGAATTCAAAGCGTCCGGTCAAGTTTCTTTCACGCCTTTTCCAGCGTGCATTGCAGCGGATGTTGATTTTTCTTGGCAAAGTCCATCACTTGATTCACCTTTGTCTCGGCGACTTCGTAGGTAAAGATACCGCATACACCCACGCCCTTCTGATGGACATGCAACATCACTCGTGTTGCTTGGTCGGTATCCATCGAAAAAAACGCTTTCAGCACATGTACGACAAACTCCATGGGAGTGTAATCGTCGTTCAACAGCAGCACCTTATATTGGCTAGGCTTTTTGGTTTTGGGCCGAGTGCGTGTGGCCAAGCCAACGCCGGGGCGACCACCGGGACCATCGTTACGATCATCATCGCCAGCAGGGCCTGCAAAAATGCGCCTGTTTGAATTCTTAAAATGCATGCTCTTAAAATAGGACATGGGTGGGCCCGGGTGCAAGGGAGGAATTACGCCATATCCTGCAGAATGAAGAAAAAGCCGCCCCTTTTTGCAAAGGAACGGCTCTTTCATCATGCGCCGGTTCGTCTGGTTTCCTG